>CALWCW010000001.1 GCA_944376495.1 uncultured Clostridia bacterium
ATGTTGGATTTGAAGAAGGTGGGCAACTTACAGAACAAATTCGCCGTCATCCATATTCAGTAGTGCTTTTTGATGAAATTGAAAAAGCCCATCCTGACATATTCAATGCTTTACTTCAAATATTAGATGATGGAAGATTGACGGACGGACAAGGCAGAACAGTTTCATTTAAAAATACAATTATCATTATGACAAGCAATCTTGGTGCAAATGAAGTAAAAGACCAGCATAAAAAACTTGGATTTGGAAATGATAGTGTAGAGCAAGAAGTTATTGACTCTAAAAAGATTTATATGGATGCTTTAAAACGAAAATTTAAGCCAGAGTTTATAAACAGAATTGATGTAATTTGCATATTTGACCCTCTAACTGAAGAAGACTTGGTTAAAATTGCAAAAATTCTTATTTCAAATATCAATAAACGTCTTAAAGAAAAAAATCTATCTCTAAAAATTACTAAAAATGCACTTGAATATATTGTTCAAAAAGGTTCAAATTCAGAATATGGTGCAAGACCATTAAAGAGATATATTCAACAAGAAGTTGAGGACCAAATCGCAGAAAAAATCTTGCTTGGAGAACTTGATAATACAGGTGAAATTGAAATAGATTTGAAAGATAATAAATTAACCTTTAAAAATAATTAATTATTTTCATTCTTTAATAAGGTAAAACTAAAAAATACTTGAAAATTATTAACATAAATTGATTTTTTGTTTGGAAATTTTGATAATTTTTGATAATATATTTCTATAGGAGGGACTTATGAAAATTGAAATCATAGAAAGAGGCGGTTATCAAGTTAGCCAACGTCTAGATAGAATTTTGCGTGAAAAACTTGAAAGATTATCAAAATATTTTGATAGTGAAGTAAATGTAAAAGTTGTTTGCTTGAAAGTTGCAAAACAAGAAAAACTTGAAATTACTATAACTAGCAAAGGAGTTTTATATAGAAGCGAAGTGACAAGTGACAATATGTATAACAATATTGACTATGCTCTTCCAAAACTTGAAAAACAAATTGTTAGAAACAGTGAAAAACGCAAGGAAATAAAAGCAAAAGGTTCTAAACAAGAAAATTTCTTGCCATTTGAATTTATTGAAAGAGAACCTGAAGAAGTTCCTATGGTTTATAAAACTAAAACTTTTGACCTTGACCCAATGCTTATTGATGATGCGAGATTCGCCATAGAAAGACTTGGTCATGATTTCTTTGTTTTCTTAAATGCTGAAACAGGAAAAATCAACATTCTTTATAAGAGAAAAGATGGAAAATTTGGTCTTATTGATTTAGTATATTAATTTTATATTTTATTTAAAATAATAAATAGTAACAAAAAAGATGTGGTTCAAAATCACATCTTCTTTTGTATTTTACATTGTGTGTTTCAAAAATTTATTTTTAAATTTATTTAATTAATTGATTATCATTTATAGTTTCATCTTCTTTTTTTGGTTCCAAAGATTTTAATTCTTGATTTTTTAACTCTTTTTCCTCTTTTTCTTGAATTTTAGGGAAAACGTTGTTTTGGAATTTTTTTACATATTCATAGTTGTTTGAATCTGCTATGTTTTTATATATTCCTCTTATATCATTAATAGATAGTCTATCAATAAAATAGTATGCAAATTCATAAAGCACCTTTGGGCTAGAGTAGGGAGATAATAAACTGAAAACTTCGTTAAACTCCTTATCATTTTTAGCATTTTTTGCTTTTTCCAATAATTCTTCAGATGAAATAAATTTATATGACATATTGACTCCTTTTTTATCAAAGTGTATTATATCATAAACTACAAAAAAAATCAATATCTAATAAGCAAAAATATATGTCGAAATTTGTCGTTTTGTCATAGTGGTTAGTTAATTTTTAATTTAAAAAATTAAAAATAAAAATATATAACAAAAAAACTTAAAAGAAATAAATTGTTTTGTTCAAACATTCTTTTAAGTCTATTTTTGCAAATTAATAAAACTTGTTTTATTTTGCTTCTTTCTTTAATTCATCAAGCATTTTTGCAAAGTGAGCTTTCTTTCTATCAGCACTGTTTTGGTGAATAACATTGTCACAAGCAGCTTTATCTAATAGAGATACAACATCAACATATGCAACTTCGCTTGTAGCCAAGTCTTTATTTGCAACAGCAAGCTTAAACTTTTTGATATAAGTTGAAATTTTTGATTTAATCGCTTTATTTTCTGCTGTTTTCTTTTCAGTAACTATAACTCTTTTTTTAGCTGATTTAATATTAGGCATAATTTCATCTCCTTTAAAAATTCTACTAGAGTATAACACATTAAAAGGCATAAATCAAATAAAATAAATATTTTTTTTAAATTTGTAACAAAATAATTTTATGTTTGATTTAGTTGATGAATGTGGAAAAGATTTAAAAGAATATGGTTACAGTGTTAAAAGTGAAGGTTGCTATAATATAACGACCGCTTCTCTTTTGATTGAAAGTGAGGAAAAAAGTAAAAAACTTGGATTAGATAAAGGTGAATATTTTATAGTGAATAGTCCAAATTTATATGATTATGGACTAGAATGTGGACATTATGTAACAAAATTATTGACAAAGTTTTTGAGAAAAATAGCGAAAGGACTAAATATATCAAACAAAAGCAAAGTTTTAATTGCTTGTCTTGGAAATCCAGATGTAACTGCAGATAGGCTTGGGAAAGCAGTTTTTGATGAAATTAAAATTGATGCTTTTTCAAAGGAAAATAATATCTTTAAATTTTGTCCTAATATTTATTTTTCAACTGGGATTGAAACTATAGATATGGTCAAAATGCTTGTCAGAGAAAAAAATGTTGAATTTGTATTTATTATTGATTCTCTTACAACAAACGCTATTTCAAGACTAGGAACATCATTTCAAATAACCACAAACGGAATGACTCCAGGTAGCGGTGTAAACAGATTCGGTAAGCGAATAAACAAGGAAAGTGTAAACGCTGTTTGTCTATCCTTTGGAGTTCCTTTCATGATTTTTGCGAGTGACTTAAACAAAAAAAGTCCTGAAGATTTAGTTTTGGCTCCAAAAGATATAAAAGAAAATGTCGAATTTGCTGGATTTATTATTGCTAGTGCCATTAATGAGGTGCTCAAATGAACTATTATCTATTGATACCATTTTTTATAATTTTAATTTTGTTTGTTCCAATAAGATTGCAACTTAAGTTATCATTTAACGTTTTAGATTTTTCTGGGGCTTTAGGTTTTTTTGTGTTCAAAAAGCAAGTTGAACATCAACAATTTTGGATAAAAGGCAAAAAAATTCTTTCAAAAAGAGATAATGAAATAGAAAGTAAAGAAATTGAATTTGATAGTAAAGAGGTTATATTTTATGAAACGTTTGCAGAACAAATTAAAGATAAAACAAGGCTGAAAGAATTGTATATATTTTATAATATTGGTTTTAATGACGCATTTTTATCGGCTATGATAACAGGTTATATCAATTGTGCAATAAACATATTGTTTGGAAGAATAAAGAACAAAAAGCCTACATCAACTTTGGCAGTGTTTGATACTATTTCATATAATCGAGAAGTTTGTCAATTCGCCTTAAAGACAATTCTTTCAATTTCTTTGTTTGATATTGTATATTCTTTGCTAATGTCGGTTATTCTATCTAAAAAAATACATGCACAGAAACAGAAAAGTAAAGAACTTTCAAAAAAGCAAAATACGGGTTATAAAAGCAAAACGTATAAAAGGGCAGTAAATTAAAACAAAAATTAAAAAAAATTCAAAAATATCATGATAAAAATTGATTTTTTGAAGAAATACTAATATAAAAGGAGATATGATATGAAAATTTATGGCGGAAGCGATACTATTATAAACTTAATTGATGGTGCGATGGAAAAAATTAAAACAATTGTAGATTCAAGCACTGTGATAGGAGAAAAAGTTGAAACAGGAGATGGAACAATAATTATTCCTATTTCAAAGGTAACTGTCGGATATGTTGTTGGTGGCGGTGAGTATGCCGACTTATCTGCAAGACGAGTTGCTAATCATTTTCCAATGGCAGGTGGTTCAAGCGGTGGAATGAGTGTCACTCCCGTTGGCTTTTTGATTATATTTGAAAATGAAGTAAAGTTTGTTAACGTTGAAAATAAGTCATTATATCAAACAGTATTAAATATGTTTAATGCTCTTATTTCTAAAATAGATGAGGATAAAAATAAACAATCTCAAGAGAATAATGATGATTTTATGAATGAAAATGATAGTAAAGAGGGTGAGAATAAAAAAGATGAAGAATAAAATAATTAGATTTGTTTGTTTTATCTTTGTCCTTTTATTTGTCTTTTCAGTATTTGCTGGAGGCTTAAAGATGGTTCTCTCAACGCAACAAGCAAATGCCGAATATGCTTATACTTCTGCAAAAGCAATGTGCGTTATGGAGGCAGGTTCAAAACGAGTGTTATATAATAAAAATGAAAATCAAGAACTTGCGATGGCAAGCACTACAAAGATAATGACGGCAATAACAGCTATAGAAAACTGTGTTGATTTAGATAAGGTTTTTGAAATATCACCTAAAGCAGTAGGAATAAGCGGAACAAGTCTATATCTTCGAAAAGGTGAAAAATTTTGTTTAAGAGATCTGCTTTATGGACTTATGTTAATATCTGGAAATGATGCCTCTGTTGCGATTGGTGAATATGTTGGAGGTAACACAAAGAATTTTGTTCAAATGATGAATGATATGGCAAAGAAAATAGGTGCCAATAACACACACTTTGATAATACTCATGGACTTGATTCTGATAATCATTATACAACTGCATATGACCTTGCGCTTATCACAAGTTATGCAATGCAAAATTATACATTTAAAGAAATTGTTTCAACTCAAAATAAAAAGATAGTAAATAGTGACGGCAAAACACGTTATTTAAAAAACAAGAATAAACTTTTGACAGGTTTAGAAGGGTGCTGTGGCGTTAAGACAGGATTTACTAATGATGCGGGCAGATGTTTGGTGACAAGTTGTGAAAGAGATGGAATGACCATTGTTTGTGTAGTATTAAACTGTGGACCTATGTTTGAAGAGAGTAAAGAGTTGATTGAAAGGACTTTTAGCGAGTATCATTTAATAGATTTGACAAGCGGTTATGCTTTTAATGATGTTATTAATGTGACAGAAGGACGTCAGCAAAAAGTAAAAATTGGAACTTACGGAAAATATCTTTATCCTTTAAAAACTGAAGAACTTTCTAAAGTAAGTTATGTGTATGATATAGACGAAATCATAGAAGCACCAGTTGATAAAGGCAGTGAAGTTGGAGAAGTTAAAATTTTTATTGATAATGACTTGCATTTTTCTGAAAAAATATATACAATGGAAAGTGTAAGGAGAAATTCTATCTTTGATAAAATTAAAAAATTGATAGAAATGTGGTAAAATGAGATTAAATAAATTTTTAAGCAATAGTGGTGTTGCTTCTAGAAGAAAATGTGACCAAATAATATTGGACGGAAAAGTAACCGTAAATGGAAAAGTTGTTAATGAACTAGGTGTCAATATTAACGAAAAAAGAGATAAAATAGAAGTAGAGGGAAAGGAAATAAAACTTCCTTCTTCTTTTGTGTATATAAAATTGAACAAGCCAAAAGGGTATGCCTGCACAGCACACGATGAAAAAGGAAGAAAGACTATTTATGATTTAATTGATTGCGAAGAACGTCTTTTTTCAATAGGTAGGCTTGATTATGACACTGAAGGGCTGATTTTGCTTACGAACGATGGAGATTTTGCAAACATGGTTGCACATCCTAAATATGCTCTTGAAAAGGAATATCAAGTGACAATAGAGGGAGAGATAAAGGAAAGCGAACTTGCTGTTTTGAGAAAGGGTGTTGTTGTAAATGGAGAGCGTATGCCTAGTGCGAAGGTGTCATTACTTTCAATTGAAAATAATTTAAGTAAGGTTAGCGTTATAATCAATGAAGGACAAAATAGGCAAGTAAGACGAATGTTTGAAGCGATAGGCAGAGATATAAAACTTTTAAAAAGGGTTAGAATTGGAACTGTTAAACTTGGCGGTCTTATGCGAGGGAAATATAAAGATTTAACAGAAGATGAACTTAATGCACTTGTGAGGAATAAATGAAAATAGCGGTGATAGGTGGCGGAGCGAGTGGCTTAATGGTGGCTGGAGAGTTAAGTCAATATTTTGACGTTACAATATTTGAAAGAAACGAGAAATGTGGGAAAAAACTATATATAACCGGCAAAGGTAGATGTAATTTAACTAATGCTTGTTCGGTCAGTGAGTTTTTAGAAAATGTGGTTCACGGGGAGAAATTCCTAATTTCTGCTATTAATCGTTTTACATCTTATGATACAATAGATTATTTTAAAAAAAGTGGATTGAGATTAAAAACTGAAAGAGGAAATCGTGTTTTTCCGCTCTCTGATAAGGCAAGTGATGTTACAAAAACCCTTTTAAAAAATGCTGATAAATGTCAAATAATTTTAAATGAAAGAGTTTTAAAAATTGAGAAATATGAGAATTTTGATAAAATTGAATATCTAGAAAAAAATAAAAATCTTGAAAACCTTGAAAATCCTTTTAAGGTGACAACTGAAAAAAATGTATATTATTTTGATAAGGTTATCGTAGCAACTGGCGGGAAAAGTTATTCATCTACTGGAAGTAGCGGAGATGGCTATAAATTTGCAAGTAATTTAGGGATTGAAATTGTCCCACCCAAAAGTGCTTTAGTTCCTATAAAAATAAAAGATAAATTTTGTTCAAAACTAGAAGGCTTGTCATTAAAAAATGTAAAATTAAAGGCTGTAATAGGTGGAAAGAAAAGAGAATTTTTTGGAGAAATACTGTTCACTTATGATGCAATTTCAGGACCAATCTCATTATCAATGTCAAGTTATATAGGAAACAAGAAGGTTGAAAAATTATCTATAGATTTAAAGCCTGCCTTAACTGAAGAACAACTAAATTTGCGATTACTTAAAGAGTTTAAGGAAAATTCAAATAAAGATATATCAAACGTAATGAAAAATCTATTGCCACATAGACTTATTGAAATATTTTTGGAAAAAGCCCAAATTAAAAGTGATATAAAGGCAAATTCTATTACAAAAGAGATGAGAGAAAAAATTATCAAATTGCTCAAAGATTTTGTTTTAGAATATGATAAACTTTATGATATTGAAGCGGGAATAATAACAAGCGGAGGAATTGACTTAAAAGAAATAAATCCAAAGACAATGGAAAGCAAAAAAGTAAATGGTTTGTATTTTATCGGCGAAGTTTTAGATATAGATTGCTTAACTGGAGGATTTAACTTGCAAGCAGCTTTTTCAACCGCTCAAGCATGTGCAAATGCTATTAAATCAGAATATAATAAAAGGTAGATATTTCATATTTATTACGAGTTAAATATGTAGAATTGTAAAAATCTATGTGATGTTAAAATTTTATTAAATAAAATTTTAATTAATTCTAACGAATTTGTGTGCATTTGCACACCATCACATTGTTAATATAATAAATTATTAAATTGTTTATATATTTTTATTATTATTTAATGTGCTTTAAATTTTTAATTTTAAAAAAGGAGATAAATATGTTTCATTTTGTCCAAATTATTGCTGCAATGCCCGTTAGAATGTTCTATCCAACAAAAATTATAGGTAAAAAAAACATACCAAAGGGTGCATGTATTTTGTCGAGCAATCATACGTCAAATATGGACGCAGTTATTTTTGCACTTAAAACATGGGAAAAGAAGTATTATCTAGCAAAAAAAGAACTATTTAAAAACAAATTTATGGGTTTCTTTTTGAAAAAGTTTGGTGCAATAAAAATAGATAGGCAATCAAGTGATGTGACTGCAATTAAAAATTGTTTAAAAGTGTTGAAAGATGGGAAGAAGTTGTTTATTTTCCCAGAAGGAACAAGAGTTCAAAATGAAAATATGGAACTTGGTGAGGTCAAACATGGTGTAGCTATGTTTGCAATTAAGGCAAAAGTTCCAATAGTTCCAATATTTATATCAAAAAAACCTAAACCTTTTAGACGTAATAAGATTTTTATTGGAGAGCCTTTCACCTTGGAAGAATTTTATGGGAAAAAACTTGATAATGAGGAATTAGAAAAGGCAGGAGAAATTGTAACAAGAAAAATGAATGAAGTAAGAGATAATGCCCTTAATTCTTTGACAAAAAAGAAATAATTTGATAGAATTTGTAAAGAGGGAAAAATGGAACAAAAAATAAATAGTGATGAAAAATTTAATTTGGAAGCAATAGAAAAGACGTTTACAAACTATAAAAAAGGTCAAATGTTTGATGGTGTGGTGATTATAAAAAAAGAGAATGGCTGTATTTTTAACATTGGCGGGAAAAATGATGCTTTTTTGCCTAAAGAAGAGGTTGCAAATTTTGATGAATTAAAGATAGGTGATAGATTTAAGGTTATAATCACAAAATCAAAAAATGAAGAGGGAATGTTAGAGGTTTCAAAAGATTTAGCCGACAACCAAATTTTAGCGACTCAAAATGCAAATAGACTAAAACTTGGGAGTAAATTTTCTTTTGTAGTTACAAAGGGAGATGATGAAGGACTTTATTCAAAAATGGGAGAATATGATATATTTATTCCTCGAAACGAAATTTCGGCAAAAACAAGAGATACAAGAAGTGCTGTAGGGAAGCAATTTGAAGCCACGGTAACTGAAATAGATAAAGACAATAAAAAGATTATTGCAAGTATAAAACTATTGGAAGATAAAATCAGAGAAAATGTAGAATCTTTATTTTGGAATTCAATTTTTATAAATAAGATTGTAAAAGGAAAGGTAAAAAAGATTTTAGATTTTGGTGCAATTGTAGATGTGAGTGGAGTTGATTGCTTTGTTCACATTTCAAATCTTTCTTATGAACGAATTGAAAATCCAAAAGATGTTTTAAAAGAGGGTGAAGAATACACATTTAAAGTTACAGACGTTGATAGAGAAAATAAGAAAGTTTCTTTAAGTTTCAAAGCACTACTTCCAAGCCCAAGACTTCTTGCTATAAAAGAACTTCATGTCGGAGCAATATATAAGGGAGAAGTTATAAAAATTCTAAAATTTGGTGCAATAATCAAGTTGCAAAATGGGGCAACAGGACTTCTTCATATAAAGAATGCAACAGATAAAAACAATAAACAGATATACGAAATTGTCAAATTAGACCAAAAGGTTGAAGTAGAAGTTTTAGAAAAAGATGAAGAAGAGCAAAGAGTTTCATTAAAATTAATTAGTGTATTATAATTGCTAGTATGTTTTGCATAATACAATATTTAGTATTTATTATGCAAGACATACTACTATATATATATTAAATTAATGATTAATTTAGAAGGTTGAAGATGCAATAATAGTGTTTAAATTGTTTAATCTTAAAGATGTAAACTTTTTAAGTTTATTAATAAGGATTTTATAGAAGCAATATTAAATATATTTTAATATTTTATGCTGATGTGGCTCAGTTGGTAGAGCAGTGCACTCGTAATGCACAGGTCACGGGTTCAAGTCCCGTCATCAGCTCCATATTCCATATTTTATTACTTGGTTAATTTGTTAAATTAGTTTTTAATATTATTATTAATACTATTTTATAATTTATATGATGTTTATTTCTATGAAATAAATTTTTTATTTATGCATTTTATCAAATTTTAAAATTTATTATAAAATGTTTTGTAATCCATTTTAAAAGTTTTATACTTAACTTGAAAAGTTAAAAGGAGGAATTATGTTAGGTGCAATAGTTGGTGATATTGCTGGTTCTATTTATGAGTTTAATAATTATAGGTCAAAAGATTTTGAATTGTTATCTCCAATGTGTTATTTCACTGACGATACAGTGATGACAATTGCTGTATTTAGGGCATTATTAAAATCTAAACCAAAAGGTTATAAAAACTTGAAAGAAAATGTTATTAAAGAGATGCAAAGTTATGGGAAACTCTATCCAGATGCTGGATATGGCTTAAGATTTAGAGAATGGATTTACGATAAAAAAGCACTACCATATAATTCTTTTGGAAATGGGGCAGCAATGAGAGTTAGTGCGGTTGCGTATTTTGCTAATAGTTTAGAAGAAGTTAAACAACTTTCAAAAATAGTTACCGAAGTTTCTCATAATCATTCAGAGGGATTAAAGGGTGCAGAAGCAACAGCAGTTGCGATTTATCTTGCTCTTCACAATTGTTCAAAAGAGGAAATAAAACAATATATAGAAGAAAATTATTATTCGTTAGATTTTGATTATAAAGAATTACAAGACTTCTATTATTTCAATGAAACTTGTCAAGGGACAGTTCCGCAAGCGATTTATTGTTTTTTAATTAGCGATAGTTTCACAGATTGTATAAGAACCAGTATTTCAATAGGTGGTGATAGCGACACTTTGAGTGCAATTTCATGTGCGATTGCAGAGGCGTATTATGGAGTTCCAGATTATATTAAAGAAAAGGCATTAAATTTTCTTGATAAAAGATTATTGAAAGATTATAGTGATTTTTACAAATTTTTTGAAGAGGAATTTATTATTAACAAATGAAAATCGGGATTGATATAGATGGTTGTATAACAAACCAAGAAGATTTTTTAATAAACTTTGGAACAAAATTTATTGCTTTAAATGATATGCCTTTTAAAATAGAAAATAATGATGCGTTAGATTCAACGGATATATTTGGATGGAGTGATGAAGATGCTCATAACTTTTGGTTTCAAAATAGGAAATTTTTAAATTATGAAACTAGACCTTTTTGCAGTGAAGTTATTGCTAAATTGCGTAAGGAAGGCCATCAAATATATATCATTACAGCAAGACATAATGGTGATAAATGGTGGAATTTAAAAGATAGAGATAGAGTTGAGAAGATAACCAAAAAATATTTAAAAAAATTTAAAATAAAATATGATTATTTAATTTTTACGAATAATAAATTAGATGAAATTATTAAAAATAAAATCGATGTTATGATTGAAGATGACATAAAAAATATAGAAACTTTAAGTAAGCAAATTCCTATTCTTGTTATGAACTCAAGATTTAACTCAAGATATAATATTAATAATACAATTAGAGTTTATAGTTGGTATGACATTTATTCTAAAATTAATAAACTTAAGATTAGGAGGAAAAATGAAAGAGATTAAAACAAGTTACTATGCTAATTTGAAAAATATAGATACAAAAATTTGGACTCCTATCGCAATTTCAGGAGATGAAGGTAAACTTGTAGGATTTAATGGACTTGCTTTAAGACAACTTTCACCTTACGTCTTTTTTAGAAGTTGGAAAGCAGAGGAAGATAGATTAGAACAGTCTTACAATTTAGGTTTTATTTCTAAAGAAGAATATGAAATAGGAAAAGAAAGAAATCGGCAAATTTATATTGAAAAATTTTATAATAAAGTTTTAAATAAACTTAATAATTTTGCCATAGATTTTTAGTGGCTGGATGGCTTGAATACTTTTTAAATTTGCAAGTAGATGAACTGGGTTATGAAAATGATGGAGGGATTTTAGAGAATACAAAAGCATTAAAGAGCATGATAATAAGTCAATTTGAGATAGATGAGATAGATAAGGAAATAAAGTAAAATTAAACTAAAAAATTTTACTAATATATTACTTTTAATTGACAATATAATACATAAAATTTATAATTATATTTCGTAAAAAGGTGAAAACATGGATTGGAATAAAATTTGGAATGATATTGTAACATTTTTTGAGAATAATATTTGGAACATTGTTTTGTTTTTTGCTGTTTTGCTTTTAGGTATAATTGTAATTAAGTTAATAATTAATATTACTAGAAGATTGCTAAACAAAACTAGAATTGAAAAGATAACTATAGGATTTTTAATGGTAGTTTTAAAAATCTGTTTATATTTAGTTTTACTTTTAGCCCTTTTAAGTATAATCGGAATTCAAATAACAGGAATTTTAACAGCTTTAAGTGCAATGTTACTTGCAATTGGACTCGCACTAGAAAATATAATTGCAAATGCAGCCAATGGTCTAGTTATTGTTTCAAATAAGATGTTTAAAAAGGGCGATTATATATCGGTCGATGGTGTGGAAGGAAGTGTTACGCAAATAAATTTTCTTTTTACTACTATATTAACAAGTGACAATAAGCGTATTACTATTCCAAATTCAACTATTGTAAACAGTTCGGTTGTTGATTATGATTCGGCTAAAACACGTAGAGTTGATATAACTTTTTCGGTTGCTTATGAAAGTGATGTTGAACAGGTTAAAAAACTTATATTAGATTGCATGAAAAGTAATGGTAAAGTTTTATTGAATCCTGAACCATTTTGCCGACTCAATGCTTTAAAAAACAGTAGTATAGAATTTATTGCGAAATGTTGGTGTGATAGAGAAGATTATTGGGACGTATATTATGATGTATTAGAACTTGTTTATAACGAACTTAAAAAGAATAAAATTTCTATTCCTTATGACCAAATTGAAGTTCGTGAACGTAATGATGTTGTCAAATTACCTTATAAAAATGAGGATATTCCTCAAAGAGTGGAAAAAGAGCGTAAAATGGAGCAAGATTTAGATTTAGAGAACATGGACCTTTCTAAAATATTTCATAAAAGAAAAAAGACGAAAAAAGAGAAAAAACAAGATAAGAAAAAAGAAAAATCTTTAGAAAAAGATAATAAAGATAATAATAAAACTGATATGAATCATATTCAAGATGAAAATATTGAAATTGATAATGAAAAAGAAAATTCCAAAAATCCTCAAGAAAATTTAATAGAACAAGATAATAAAACATCATCGGATGATACAAAAAAGTAGGCTAAATCTAGCCTACATTTTATGTATTGTTATGGTATCTAGGAGAATTTATGTTGAACGAAAAAGAAGAAAGTGATAAGATTACAGATTTACAACAAGAAAATGAAGTTAAAAATAAAAATTTAAAGAATAATAAGCCAAATGATAAAAAACAAAATATAATTATAAAGACTTGGAATTATTTTTCCACATATGAAAAAATTTGGTATTTTAGTATATTGATTTTGTCAATAGTCTTTGCCTTTGTTTTTCCAGAAGATGACGTAAATGGTGTAAATGGCACCTTAATCATGATTTTATATCTAATTGATATAATTGCAAACATAACTTGTGAACTATTAATATCTAAACAAAGTCGTTGGAATTTTATTGTTTCTTTAGTGGTTGAAGTGACAGAAATTGCAACCTTAATTATTCTTGCATCAAGATTTGCAACGATGGCTGTTACAATATTCTTCTGGATTCCAATTGATATAATAAGTTTTGTAGTTTGGTCAAAACATAAAGATAAAAAAGAAGAAGAGTTGACAGTTGTTCGAACTTTGAATTGGTGGCAATCTTTGCTTGTTATTTTAGCAATTGGCATTTGGACGGCTGGTATTGGCTATGTTTTGGCAGCCTATGGGCCTGAAACGGATTTTTATAATAGTGATGCAATAGAGCGTGCAGTCGCTTATCTTGATGCTTGCGTAAGTGCAGTTGGAATGGCAAATGGTCTTTTTATACTTTTCCGCTATCGTGAGCAATGGATAGCTTGGTATATATCGACATTTTTGGAAACAGCAATAAATATTTTGTCAGGACAATGGGTTTTCCTAGTGTTAAAAGTAGGGTATTTGACAAATACTACTTATGGTTATATAAAATGGACAAAATATATAAAATCTCATAAAAATGAATTAAATTTAGAAAAGGCAAATTACAGACCTAAAATTCAATAGATTTTAAAAAGAAAATGAAATATAAAAAATATTCGTAAAGATATAAGGAGATATGGATGTTCAATTTTATAAAATATACAAATGAGAGAAAGTTAATCAATAAAGATATAGAATTAGATGAAGAACAAAGAGCAATATTAGAAATAAAAATAAATGATAAAACAGAAATTTTATCTCCTTTTTATCTTGACAAAAAAGAGGTTATCAATGAAGAATTTGCTTCTTTTCTTGATAATGCAATAAAAGCAGTTCCCCCAAAGAAAAAAATTAATATCAAACTTACTTGTGAAAATATGAGCAAAGATGAAGAAGAGATTTGTGTTAAGGCAATTAGAAATTATTATTATAATAAAACGATTGACACTCAAAGAAGAATTAAAAATAACTCTATGATTTTTGGACTTATGATAATACTTTCTATTTTATCTTTGGTTGCTTTATTTTTAGTTGAATATTTTAATGCTTTTTGGCTTATAACAGAAATATTTGATATAATTGCATGGGTTTTCGTTTGGGAAGCGGTAGATATAATAGCATTTCAGCGTAGTTTAATTATATATGAAAGAAATAGACATCTTGCTTTGTATAATGCCAAAATATCATTTGATAAATGAATTTTAAAAGTCGGGAAACTCCGATTTTTTTAAATTAATAAAATTTTTTTGAAAAAATAAAAAAATATGTTATCATGTTAAAGAGAAACTTATCTCAAAAAAATAAAAGGAGAAAAATTATGGAATATAATAGAATGCCTTTGATAGGCGATGAAGCACCAAGTTTTACAGCGGTTACAACACAAGGAACGATTAATTTCCCAAGCGATTATAAAGGGAAATGGGTGATTCTTTTTTCACATCCTGCAGACTTTACGCCAGTTTGCACAACTGAATTTATGACTTTTGGCTCTATGATGGATGAATTTAAACAGTTAAACACAGAACTTATTGGACTATCCGTTGACTCTTTATATTCTCATATTGCATGGCTTAGAAAAATACAAGAATTAGATTGGAATGGGAAGAAAAATATTGAAGTTAAATTTCCTTTGATTGAAGATATAAAAATGGAAATTGCTAATAAATATGGAATGATTCAGCCAGGACAATCTACAACTCAAGCGGTTAGAGCAGTGTTTGTCATTGACCCAAAAGGCATAATAAGGACAATTTTATATTATCCTTTATCAACTGGTAGAAATTTTGATGAGATTAAAAGAATAATCATTGCACTTCAAAAGGCCGATAAAGAAAATATTGCAACCCCAGCAGATTGGCGTCCTGGTCAAGACGTAATTGTTCCGACAGCTGGTTCTTGTGGGACAGCAAAAGAAAGAATGGAAAATCAAAATGAAGACCAATATTGCCTTGATTGGTTTATGTGCTTTAAAAGAGAAAGAAAGTAGATTACAAATTAAACTTTCTTATTATAAAGATAATAAATGAACTTTATAAATCTTTATTGTTATGTAATAAATAAATTAAATTATTTCTTGACATTAAAAAGAAAATACATATAATATTTATATAGCAATTGCAAAAAGGAGGAAATTATGATTTGGGGTATTATAACACTTATTCTTGGGGTAGGCGGAATAATTATGTTTACTCAACCTGCTTATGGAACTTATAATTTCAGCGGTGATAGACCCGAAGCTAGTTTTTTAGATGCAAACCTATTTGACCTTATTAGATTTGAAGAAGGAATGTCAGGATATGAGATTGCTGGTAGTGTATTTTTGATTTTGGCTTTAGTGTTTGCAGGGGTTATGTTGCTTCTTACACTTTTTAATCTTATAGCAAAAGCGGTTAACAACAAGTCTTATGTTGGGTCAAAACTTGCAGCATTAGGATTTTTTGTAAGTATGCTTGTCGCAACTATCATGTTTGGAGTTCATGCGGCAGTTAATATTATGGGCGGTGATTTATGGCAAGCCTTCGTTGACCAAGGAATTGTTTTCAGTGTTGGCTGGGGAATGATTGTTGCATTTGTATGTTCTTTCTTATGTTTAATTTTTGCTCCAAGAAAGAATAAGAAATAAAAAATATATACATAAATAAATTGATATATTATTTAACCACATATTAATTTTAAAAAGATTACTCAAAACCATTCATTTAGACAATTTTAATTTTGGTTTTGAGTTTTTTAATTTTTAGGTTTTAACAAATTAGTTTATAATTTTTATAGGCTTTATGAGAAAAATAAAAAAAATTAAAAAAATTTATAAAAAAGTATTGACTCTCCAGTTTGGTGTAATGATAAGATAAAGTCGTAAAGGGGTGAAAAGAAGTGAAAATGTTTACTATAGGCGAATTTTCTAAAATAACTACAGTTCCAGTAAAAACAATAAGATATTATCAAGAGATAGGACTATTAAAGCCTGCAGAGGTGGATAAGATTACTGGTTATAGGCGATTTGATGAAAAAAATATTAACGACCTTTTAAAGATTATTTATTTAAAAGAACTTGGTTTCAAGCTAGCAGAAATCAAAAATTTTGACGAAAATTCTTTTAAGAGGAAAGCAAGAGAGTTTAAGGAGAGAATAAAGAAAATTCGCAAAAATATTTCAGATATCTCAACCCTTTACAAAAATGAAAAAGGAGAGGTTATTATGAAAAATTTTATTAATGATGAAAAACTAGTTGGCAGATGGCAACTAGTTGGGCTTGCTGATAACAAAGAGGATTTGAATAATTTATATAAACCAACTAGTTTTGGCTTAAATCAATTGACTTTTCTTCCTAATGGAGAGGACTATTGGGTTGTAACTTTTTGGACAAAAGGCCATATCTTCATTAAAGATGTTCCTATGAAATATTTTTATGAAAAAGATAATCTTGTGATAGCTTTTGATTATGACGTGTCAAATAATCCCGAATTTTATGCTGTTTATAAAAATTTAGACCATAAAGAATGGACAAAAGATGAAATCGGAATAAAAGATGATATTGACAAAGAATTTATCAAAGATGATAATTTAAAGGGAGTTTGGGAGGTTTGTGGTTTTGTCAAAGAAATAGCAGATTTTAACAAAAATATCAATCAAAAAGGAAAGTTTTTATATAAAAATCTTTTAATATGGGGAGAAGGCTCTATGGTTGTCGTTTATTCAGATAATATGACAAGAAGTGACAATATGAAGTGGACAAAAGGTTATATAATGAACATTTTAGATAAAACAGCACAAAGTTACGTTATAAAAGAGATTGATGGTCAAAAGTATATGTTTATGGAACATAAATCTGGAGATTATACTTATGGTGGATTAAAACCATATTATTATGTTTTCAAAAAAGTAGATTAAAAAATAAAAAGGCGAGTTAATTAAATAATTCGCTTTTTTTAATAATATTTTTGTATAAATTGGAAATATTAGCAGTTTTCAATTATTTTAATTACTTATTTATAAAATATTATTAAAATTTATTCAACAATTCATTTTTCCATATATCTATATCAAATCTTGTATTTGCAGGACTTGTCGAAGGCATACAAACAACTTTTTTGTTCAAATTAAAAAGTTTTTGATATAGTTTAAATGCTAGTTTTCCATTACATAAAATTTTGGTAATGTTAGGGTAATTAATTAAAAGTGAATTTAAATCTGCGGGTGTAAAATTAGATTTTTCTAAATTTAAGTCACTAGAACCATTTAAGTCAGAACTAACAATTACATCCCATAATGCAATTTTATGTTTTTGACATAATACTTTTTTATCTTCAATGGTTTTTGGTACATTTTCTTCAAAAGTATTTGCAAGAACTTTCCAAAACCTATTTTGTGGATGACCATAATAAAAATTTATTTCTCTAGATTTTACAGATGGGAATGACCCTAATATTAATATTTCACTATTATCAAAAACAAATGGGTCAAATCCTTTTTTCATATTTTCCATATTTTAATTATAAAAAATAAATTTAAAAAAGTCAAAAAAATCAGTTTATTTTTATGATAAAATAAGTTATAATAATATTTGGAGAAAAGATGTTTAATATTGCAATTGATGGTTTTGTAGGCAGTGGTAAAAGCACTCTATCTACAGAAATCGCAAAAAGACTTAATTTAAAAGCATTAGATACGGGGGCAATATATCGAGGGATTGCTTGTTATTATCTTAAACTTAATCTTCCTAATCCTAATGATGAAATAATAAATAAATTTGTTAGTAACTTAAATGTAGAAATAAAGTTTGTTGAAAATATTCAAAATGTGATAGTAAATGGAGAAAACTTTACTAATATGTTACGAGATGAAAATACATCAATGATGGCTTCATTAATTTCTCCCTATAAAATGATTAGAAATAAGGTGCGGTTATTGCAACAAAAATTTGCAAGTGAAAATGATTGTATTATTGAAGGAAGAGATATTGGAACAGATGTTTTACCAAATGCTCAAGTAAAGTTGTTTTTAACTGGAAATGCGACAATAAGAGCAAAACGTAGGTTTCTTCAAATAAAAGATAAACCTAATTCTCCAACTTATGAAGAGATACTAGAGGACTTAAATTTGCGAGATTATAGAGATACGCATAGAGAAGTGGCACCTTTAAAACCAGCAAAAGATGCAATAATAATTGATTCAACAAATATGAATTTAGAAGAAATGATAAATTATTGCGTAGATATTATAAAAAGTAAGATGGGGAAAACAAAATAGTAACATAAATTTTGAAAATAAGAGTAAAAAGGAGAAATTATGAATCACTATCCACAAGACAAAACAGATAAATATATAAATCAAATACTTTCTAAATTGGAAGTTAAAAAATTATCCCCACACTTAACCACAAATGAAGAAAAATGGAACGAATTAAAGAGCCTTGAAAGAGGAGACCGATATTTTGTTGTCAATTATCCAAAATTAAGCGAGAAATGTCAAAAGACTTATGAAGATATTATAAGTAAAAAACTTAAAGTAGAAGATTGTCTATATGACAATACTATTTTATTTGATGTTTTTTGTTGTTTGACATATTTTTCATCTAACAAAAATTTTACAAAAATGACCGATTTAAAGGGCGATGAACTAAAACAATTTGTTTTTAAACTCATTATAAATGGCATAGATTTAGAAGATTTAAAAAATGTTATACTGATCAGCAATATTTTAAATATTGATGCAATTTTAGATAGTGGAAAGGTTGACTCAAGCGAATTAGTTAAGAGTTATGAATTTGTTTATGAAATGATAAAATATATTAATACAATAAGAGATTTATCTACCGAAGATATTTATTATGATTTAATAAAGAATGGTAATGAAAATATAAATTTAGAGTATTTGAAAGAAAGGTTTAATTCTTTTGATGGAAAATTCTTTGAAAACATGATAAAAAATAAAATAAATAATATTTTTCTTGAAGTTTTGTTTAGGGTTCGATTAATAAAAATTGATTCACCTCGTTGGTTTATGGAACTTCCTGTTGTAAAGGAATATTATGAAAAAAGACCTAAAAATACAAATATAAAGATAGAAAAAGATGGAATGTTTACATATCAGTTAAGCGAAAATGGTCTATTGCTTATTGATGAATTATTAAAGAATAATTTAATAAATTTAGAAAAAATTGAAGTTTTAAGAGAAGAAGGGTTAATTCTAGATAAAGAATATGAAGAATTTTTAATAAATGTAAAAATCTTGAGAAAAATTGAAGCAAATAAACTTTTAGATACCTCTTCAAAGAACATATAAATCGGAACAAAGTGTAGATTTTTTCTTCGACAAAAATGCCTAATTTAAAAAGTTTTATGATATAATTTAAGCATAGGAGGAGAAAATGAGTCAATACATAGCGAACAAAATTAAGGAAATAAGAAAAAGTCATTCCTTAACGCAAAAACAATTTGCAAAAAAATTTTTTATTACTGAAAAAACTATAAGTAATTATGAAAACAACAGAAGGTCACCAGATATTAACTTTTTGAATAACCTTTCTAGACAATTTAATTTATCTTTAGATTATTTTGCTGAAAAAGATAGGAAAGGCAGTGAATTTAATGATTTACGTGTATCAGAACGAGGGGGTAAATTTGCTATTTATGATTCACGACAGGGGATAAATTTAACTGAACATATTTACGATATGATTTATTTATCTCCAATAGGACTACATATAGTTGTTCAAAATGAACAATATAATGAAAATGGAAAGAAAATTAAAAATGGATATTCAGCAATTTTAAATAATTTGGGTGAAATCAGAAAATTTCCTGATTATAAATTTGTTTATAAAAGTGGATTTGAAAGTGGTGTTTGTCCTATTAGAAATAAAAAAGATAATAAAATGTATCTTATAGATGAAAGCGGTAAAATTAAAAGTCAGGGTTATGATGTCATATCATTTGTCAATATGAACAATAATTATGGTTTATTTTATACTTTTAATTATTTAGATAAAGAAAAACATATTTTTTCAGAGAAAAAATTGCTATTTAAAACAGGAGAAACATTAAAATATAAATTAACAGAATTTGAAATTAGAACTGATGAGCGAATTTATTATTCAGATGATATAGACAACATAGATAGTGCTATAGAATCACTTAAATATGGTGCAAATATAATTGAAGTTTTTTCTCCAAAAATTTTCAAAGATAAAGACAATTTTGTAAAAATATTAAATTATTTTGACAAAAAAGATAAAGATGAAGAATTAATAAAAGAAAATTACTATGGGAAAGAATTTCAATATGTTATATCATTGTTAAATAAATTTTTAAATTATTATACTCCAGCAAGAAATGATATAACAATAGATGAAATTTTATCTTTAATTACTTTAAAATGGTGTAAAAATAAGATTGAAAAGAGATTGATTGAAATTGAATTAGATAAATTGGTTAATAAAATTAACAATACAAAAAAATAAAGGGAGATGAGTATGGATATTATTTCAGTTTATAAAAGTAATGTTAAATTTTTAGAAAAGAGATATTTGTATGTATTTGCAGATGAAAAAAATTATTTTTTTAGTAAGAATCTTTCTAATAATTTGTTATTTATTAATGACACCTTAACAGAGCAAACTCAAGCGGGTATAAATCAAAGTTTTGAACAATATATAGATAATTTAGCAAATATATATAAAAATGTTGACGAAAAGGCAAAATTATCTTTAATTTTTGTAAATTGTAATCAAATTCAAATTGAGAACTCTTTTAATGGGGTCATTTCAAGTGATATTGAAATTGTTAATAATGAAAAACCATATATAGCATCATTAAAAGTTAATGATTATGAAGTTTTAGCGAAGTTAATAGATAAAATTGGGAACAATGCAAAGAATACTCCTTTAATTTTAACTGATGGTATAGAAAATATAGAATTACATAAAGAATTGTTGTTAACCTTATTGACTATTTCAAAATCACGTCATATTATCTTTTCTATAAATATTAATAACAAACAAAAATTTATAGAAAATTATAGCGAAGAAGAATTTAAAATGTTGCAAAATCATTTTAAAATCGTTTTTCAGAACAATAAGTTGACAGGAAAACTTAAGGATTATTATTCTAATTTTTTAAATCCTAAACCTCAATCAGAAGAAGAAATTTTAGAAGAAATAAGTAATAATGGTTATGTGGAACTAAAAAAGAGTAATAAAATAGATTATTTTAAGTCAATATTGGTATTAGGGGAAAATTTACCCGAAGATATGAAGGAGTGGTTGAAAAAATATAATGGTGGAAAGATTAATTCTATTGAAATCTTTTCAACAAAAAAAATTAAAGATATTCCTACGATTCAAAAAGTCAATTCAAAAAAGTTTATTATTGAAAATTCTTTATCACCAGATTTAAGATACTTTGCAAGAGATGGATTTGATAATTACTACGGAATTATCCATAAAAATATTAAAAATGAAGAAATTGTTGCGTATAATGTCAAATCAAAAGAAATTATTTCTTCTTATACCATGAAAAATATTCTTTATATTTGTGAAAGTTTAACAAATTAGAAGGGGTAAACTGAACTTGAAAGCATTTAAATTCTTCTTTATTGAGAAAATTTTATACTTAAAATTTATTTAATAAATACATTAAAAATCTTTTTAGAATCCCAAAAATAAACTGTAATAAGAGAAAAACACTACAACGCGGTAGGGTGTATCATAGAATACAAGAAAAAAAGGAAGAAAAAGATAAAAAATTTTTAAAAAAGTGTTGACAAGGGGAAGAGAATTGTGATAGAATATAACCGCTAACCTAGGAAATTGGTTAGAGAACAATGACAATTAAATAGTAAATATGTACAAGAAGTGAAACAAAGTCTATCTACTAAAGTTATTGAGCCGAAGCGCTATAGTGTAAGTAGCGTGGAAAAAATCAAACCTAAAATGCAATAAGCATTTGAAATAAATTTGAATTTAGAGTTTGATCCT
>CALWCW010000002.1 GCA_944376495.1 uncultured Clostridia bacterium
ATTACCAAGACTTCGCAGGGTGAATAGAATTAAATCTATTCATTCTTCTCTTGCGATTGAAAACAACACTCTTTCAATTGAGCAGGTGACAGATGTTATTGACGGAAAACGAGTGCTTGGACCAAAGAAAGATATAGTTGCAGTGCAAAATGCAAATTTGGCTTATAAAGAAATTGAAAATATAAATCCTTATAGTATTGATGATTTGTTAAGAATTCACGGAATAACGATGAATGGGCTTGTAAGCGAAGCGGGGAAAATAAGAACTGGACAGGTTGGAGTTTATAATGAGCACGGAAAAGTTGTTCATCTTGCTCCACCAGCAGAGTTTGTTCCAGAGCAACTAAGTCAACTTTTTGACTGGTTAAAGACTAGTCCAGCAAATATGCTCATTAAGTCTAGCGTTTTTCATTATGAATTTGAGTTTATCCATCCACTTCGAGATGGAAATGGGAGAATGGGAAGACTTTGGCAAACAGCACTCCTTGCAAGTTGGAAGCCAATCTTTGCTTGGATACCTATTGAAAGCATAATTAAGGATAATCAAGAAGAATATTACAATGCAATAACATTATCAACAAGCCAAGCCAAATCAAACATTTTTATTGTGTTTATGTTAGATGTGATAAACAAGGCAATCAAAGATATAATAACCGACACAAGAAATCATTATAACCATATAAACAATCAAATTACAGGACTTATGAAAGTGATTGAAAGTTATCCTCAATCTGCAACCGAACTTATGCAAAAACTAAATTTAAAGTCCCGTGTTGGTTTTAGGAAAAACTACTTACAGCCAGCCCTAGATGCTGGACTAATCGGCATGACCGAACCCGACAAACCAACCAGCAAAAATCAAAAGTATTTTAGAATATAACGAAAACTTAATTTATCATCTAAAAGAAAAAAATTAAAAGTATAGCGTTATTGTAACAAAAAATATGTTATAATAAAACAGAATAAGGTGTAAAAATGGAAATAAAAAAAAGAGCATATGAAATTTTAGATCAAACATATGGCGAAGGTTCTACATTTAGAAGCGGGCAGTTGGAAGCAATTGAAGCGACATTATCTCACAAGAGAACACTTGTTGTACAAAAAACTGGTTGGGGTAAAAGTTTGGTTTATTTTTTGTCCACTAAAATTTTAAGAGAACAGGGTAAAGGAGTGACTCTTGTTGTAAGTCCATTACTAATTCTTATGGAGAATCAACTTGAGGCTGCCAATAAGTTAGAACTTAAATGTGATAGGCTAAACTATACAACAAAAGAAAGACACAGTGAAATTATTGATTCTTTGAAGAGTAATAAACTTGATGTAATTTTTATTACTCCCGAGACTTTATTTAATCCTGAAGTTCAATCGGCTTTGCCAGAAATAAAGATTGGTTTGTTTGTTTTTGATGAGGCACACTGTATCTCTGATTGGGGACATGATTTTAGATTAAAATATTGCAAACTCATTAGGGTTGTTGAAAACTTGCCAGCAAGTGTTCCTGTTTTGGCGACAACAGCCACTGCAAATAATAGAGTTGTAGAAGATTTAAAAGAACAGCTTGGTGGAGATTTTTTTGTTTCCAGAGGACCATTAACAAGAGAGTCTTTGTGTATTAAAGTTTTATTTATGCCTGACAGGGCGACAAGGTACGCATGGATGTTAAAAAATATAAACAATTTGCCGGGTACTGGAATTATATATTGTTTAACAAAACGAGATTGCGACTATGTTTCAGATTTTCTCAACAAGCATGGAATTAATGCCATGCCATATTATTCTGATGATTCAAAAAAAACAGAACTTCAAGAAGCGATTGAAAAATTTCAGAAAAATGAAATCAAAGTTATTGTGGCAACTATTAAGTTGGGTATGGGTTATGATAAAGGCGATATTGGCTTTGTTGTTCATTATCAGTGTCCTTCAAATATAATAAGTTATTATCAACAAATTGGAAGAGCTGGAAGAAATATTGATAAAGCCTATGCAATTTTAATGTATGGACAAGAAGATAAACAAATTAACGAATATTTCATAGAAACAGCGTTTCCTAAAAAAGATGATTGTGAGAAAGTTCTAGAAGTAGTGAGAAATCATGATGGGTTAAAAAAGGATGATATTAAGTTTTATGTTAATATTGAAAATAGAGAAATTGAGAAAGCTTTGATGTTTTTGGAAAATGAGGACGTAGTATTTTTTGAGAAAAATAAATGCTATGCATCACCAAATGATTATATTTATAATGAAGAGCACTATAACGAAGTAAAACAGGCGAAGAGAAAAGAAATGGAACAAATGCAAGGATTATTGAATACAAAAGAGTGTTATAGTAAATTTGTTGTTAATTGTCTTGATGACTTGTCTGCCAAAGAGTGTGGTAAATGTTCTAATTGTTTAGGTGAAAACGTTTTTGACAATAATATTAATCTAGATGATATAGATGAAGCTTTACAATATGTAAATAGTTTAATAATTAAATTTTCTCCTCGAAAAAAATGGCCTAATAAAAAATATTCAGGAAAGACTACTATGGAATATATAAATCAAGAAGGAATTGCGTTAAGTAAATATGGAGATGTAGGGTATGGAGAACTTGTTAAAAAGGATAAATATGAAAATAAACAATTTTGTGATGAGCTACTTGGGAAAAGTGTGGATGTATTAAAAAATGTTGTGAAAGAAAATGGTATTAAAGCATTAACATTTGTTCCATCACTTAGAAGCGATATTGTTAAAAATTTTGCTGAGAGGTTGGCGAAAAAACTAAACATTGAGTTTCTTGAGACTTTAAAAAAAGAACCGGCAAGAGAACAAAAGTATATGCAAAACAGCCCACATCAATGCGAAAATGCTTTTGAATCTTTTCATATTATTGAAGGAGTTAATGTTCCCAAAGATATATTGCTCATTGATGATATGGTGGATTCCAAATGGACTTTTACAATATGTGGATATAGATTGATGGAGAATGGAGCAGAAAAAGTGTTTCCGTTTGCATTAGCAGATAGTAGTAGGAATGAGGTGTAATATGAATAAAGATGATGATCTCGCAATAATTGCATTATGTAGTCAAATTGGGATTATTAATGGGGTAAAACCACTTGAAAACAAGGAGTGGGCATCAGTTTCTGAAAGTCTTATCAAAAATAATAAAACACCTAAGGAACTGTTTGATTTTTCTAAAGAAGAGTTTATGTCTATTTTAAATATTTTTGACGAAAATGAAATAGGAAGATATAAAACACTTCTTGAGCGTAGTTCAAGCTTAGCTTTTGAATTAGAAAATCTTAATAAATATGGTGTAAAAATTGTAACAAGAGCCTCTGCTTTATTTCCTAAAAGAATAAAGAAATTACTTAGACAACAATCACCACCCCTTTTTTATTATGCGGGGGATTTAAATTTGTTGAATTATAAATATATTGGTTTTGTTGGCAGTAGAGATGTGAAAGAGAGTGATATAAAAAAGTTAAAACAATTGGTTAAAAATGCTACATTAAAAGGTTATGGAGTTGTTTCTGGAGGGGCAAAAGGTGTAGACAGCATTGCCACTGAGGAGAGCTTATGTAATGGTGGAATTGCAATTGAATTTCTTTCCGAATCTATGATTAAAAAATTAAAAGACCATAAAATTAGTCAGTTCATAAGAGAAAGAAGATTATTACTATTATCGGCAGTAAAACCAGACGCAGGATTCAACACAGGGAATGCGATGCAAAGAAATAAATATATATACACTCAATCGTTGGCTACAGTGGTTATAAAGTCCAATTACAATCAAGGTGGAACATGGAGTGGAGCTTTTGAAAATTTAAAAAAAGGATGGGTGAAAGAATTCTGCTTAGAAAACGATAATTGTTTAGGAAATAAAGAGTTAATAAAAAAGGGAGCAATTCAAATCGATGAAAATTTTAATTTTTCAAATATCGGCGATATAGAAAAACCAAAACAACAATCGTTTTTTGATAATGATTAAGAATGTTATAAAACATTTATTTATAATTTTAATAAATGTTGACAATAAAATAGTTTTTGTTTTGAGAATAAACTTAAAAATTTAATAAAATTACAGCAAAAAAGACCATCTATCGTTAGAATGGGGTGCACCCTAAAAGTTGGACAACTTAAGGAGGTTCACTTCAGAATAGGTGGTCTTTTTATAGTTAAATTTTTTTCATATCAGCATAGGAGATTGTGGTGTCCCAACCACCGACAACTTCGCCAGCATGCTTGTTTATTCCTGTGTATGATAAACTGCTATCTTCATA
>CALWCW010000003.1 GCA_944376495.1 uncultured Clostridia bacterium
CAGGTTTTCTGGATACGGGCAATGAACTGCGTACAGAAGCAGGCAAACCGGTGGTGGTTTTGGAACTTGCCAGATGTGTACCTCTGCTGCCCAAGGAAAGTGCCCTTTGTCTGCTTTTGGGAAAATCTCTGCCAGAAAAAGATGCGGCATTTTTCTCTCAAATACCTTTTGCTGCGGTAGGGACATCATCCGGTATGCTGACTTTGTTTACGGCAGAACATTTAACTATAACACAGGGCAAAATCCGCAGGAAGTATGAACAGATGCCCATTGGCATTTATATGGATCGTTTTACAGGTGGGTCAGCTGCACTGGTTCCGCCTGTTTTGTTGGAGGAGGAAGGCATATGAAAGCATGGAAGTATCAACTGTTTTTCTGGAAATATCGTCTGGAAAGCTGGTTGAAGAAGTGGCAGAAAGCCACAGGGATTTTTTATATTGGAGGAAGTGATGTATTTCCGCCGCCGCTGAAGCCGGATGAAGAGGCTTTGCTGTTGGAGCAGCTAGGCGGCGAGGATGATTTGCAGGTGAAATCCGTACTCATTGAGCGAAATCTGCGTCTGGTGGTATATATTGCCAGAAAATTTGAAAATACAGGTATCAATGTGGAAGATTTGATTTCCATTGGTACCATTGGACTTATCAAAGCCATCAATACGTTTAAAACAGATAAGAACATCAAGTTGGCAACCTATGCTTCAAGATGTATTGAAAATGAAATTCTTATGCAAATTCGCAAAACAACAAAAATCAAGAATGATATAAGTCTTGATAAACCTCTATGCGAAGATTATGACGGAAATCAACTTGTTTTGTCTGATATAATTCCTTGCGAAGAAGATTTAGATACAAAAACTATTGATGAGCCAGCCGACAAACAACTTATCTATCAATTGATTTCAAAATTAAACGAAAGAGAACGCGAAATAATGGTTTTAAGATATGGTTTAATGGGACAACAAGAACTTACACAAAGAGAAGTGGCTATTAAACTTGGCATAAGTCAAAGTTATATCTCAAGACTTGAAAAACGCATACTTAATGATATGAAGATTGAGATGATAAAGAAAATGTCAGTTTAAAAGTAGAAATCTTTTAATAGCAAATTTAACATAAATTATCAAAAAATGCCGTAATATCTTGATTTTTCGGTGTTTTTTTTGATTTTTTCATCAAATTATTATTAAAATATAAATTTTAGTCTTGCTTTATGAGGTGGCTATAAATAAGAATATTATAAGATTACAAATAAACATAATAAGATTTTAAATAAAAAAAGATAAGATTAAAAATATAATATTGATATCAAAATGTATTTTATTTACTTATAATTAAATATTTTTGCAAATTTTAGCCTTTTTTGTCGTGAATGAATAAGTTTATAAAAGAAAGCTAATGATATTTTAATCAAGGGGGTTAAGATGTCATCAAGAGTCAGTATTGCAGGTGTTGATACAACAAAGCTTCCAAAACTTACCAATTCCGATATGGTGGAGCTTATGAAAAAAATTAAAAATGGAGATGAAAATGCACGAGAATATTTTGTCGTTGCTAATTTAAGATTGGTGCTTTCAGTTGTTCATCGCTTTGGTGCTCATGGAGATAGGGCAGATGATATGTTTCAAGTGGGGTGTGTTGGACTTATGAAGGCTATTGATAATTTTGACGACTCGCTTAATGTCAAGTTTTCCACTTATGCGGTGCCAATGATAATTGGTGAAATAAAAAGGTTTTTGCGTGATAATAATTCGGTGCGAGTATCTCGTTCTTTAAGAGATGTTGCTTATAAGGCTTTGCAGGCAAAAGAAGAATTATCAAAAAAATCAGTTGTTGAACCTAGTATCGATGATATTTCTAAAGTTATAGATATTCCGGCTAAAACTATAACTTTTGCTTTAGATGCGATAAGCGACACGGTTTCACTCAGTGACCCAGTTTATACGGAAGGTTCTGACACAATTAATCTTTTAGACCAAATTGCAGATACAAAAAACACTGATGAGAGCATGTATGAGAATATATCGATTAAAGATGCAATAAAGACATTATCAAATAGAGAACGTGAAATTCTTTTAATGAGATATTATGTTGGCAAAACTCAAACTGAAGTTAGTGAGGAAATTGGCATAAGTCAAGCGCAAGTGTCTAGACTAGAAAAAAATGCGTTAAAGGTAATAAAAGAATTTTTGGTTTAATTGTCATTATTTGTTTTATTTGCTCATATGATAACTTTGTGGAAAGTTCATTTATAGAATTAAGATGTAAAGAGGTTGTCAATGTTTTAGATGGTCGCAAATTAGGACATATCATTGATATGGTTTTTGATTTGGGTTCCGCTCGAGTTTTGGGTTTTATTGTCCCTGGAGAGCGAACTGGCTGGAACGTCTTTAAAAATACAAATCAACTTTTTATTCCTTATGGTTGCATTGTAAGAATAGGTGAGGATGCAATATTAGTTGAGTTGCCGCCTCAAGGAGTTCCAACAAATCCATATATTTTATCTCAAAAGAAAAATTGAATTTTCAAAAATTTAGCAAAAGATATTAAAAAAGCATATAAAAAACATAAAAAATTATGCAAATTTAATGATTTTTATTGAAATTTATGAGAATTTTTAAATTATATATTTGTAATTAATTGACAAAAGGAAATGTGAATTCTTTTGTCTTTTTTGTTAGGCTTGAGGTGAATAATACGTCTAATAAGTATTTTCTTATTGACTTTACCAATAAGTAGGAGTATAATAAGAGTGAAAAGTTTTACTACTTAATCACAAGGAGAAACATATGCGACAATTTGAACGTAATAAAGTCGATTTCATTGTTAATAACCAAGGAAAGATAATAAATGTTAATTCAAACGCATCACAAGATGAAAAAATTTTGCAAATTGTTGCAACTAAAATCGACGAAAACGTTTTAAACTCTATTAAAAATATATTAAAAATTCATAAAATCAAACAAATTGCCATAAATAGAACTAAATTTGTTTATACAAACGAAGAAATTAATTTGCTAAATATTTTAAATGATTTTATTAAAAATCAACCATATTTAAAAGAAAAAAACGTTCAACTTGAATTTGCTCAAGAGGATATGTCATTTTCTTTAGATGAAGTAAAAGAAGCAAACAAAATTCTAACAGACGAAGCGGAGATTATCAAAAATGCTTATGTTACATTACCAAATGGGGACAAGCGTCCTTTTAGTCCAGTAGAAAAGTTATATTTAATTCATTGTATGGTTGCTAATAATGAGTATGAAAAAAATGATGAGGCACTTTATGGGGAAACAAGGACTTTGTATGCTGTTTTGCAAAAAAATAGAAAGGGTATGGTTTGTGTAGGCTATGCGAATTGGTTTAAAGCACTTGCAGATACTATTGACCCAAACGGAGAAGAATTTAAAGTTGCTATAGTTTCAAGTTTTACACCTAAAAAGAGAAAAGAAAACTTTGAATATGAAAAAATATCTAATCCAGAAGTTTATAATTCTTTTTACAATGAAGAAGAAAGAGGATTTCATGCTACAAATATTATTGTATTAAGAGATGAAATATATAAAATGCGAGGAGTCTATCATAATGACAGCACTTTTGATAGGGCAAGAGATGGAAAAATTTACTTTTTGCGTTTCTTATGGCCTTTTGGTGGTTATGTAAAACAAAATAAATCCTTTGTCCCTTTGTATCTTTTTAATCCAAATATTGACCAAGCAGAAAATCTTTCAAATTTAATTTTTGTTGATCCTTCTCAACTCAAAATATCAAAAGCTTATTTAGAGTTTTTAAAGCATCCAGCAAAAATTGTATTAAAAGGACAACAAGAAAGAGTTTTTAAATTATTAAATGAACAAATAAAAAAGGCAAAAGAAAAACATTTTTCACTAGGGAAAACATATTCTTTAAGACTAGACAAAAATATCTTTGAAGAACATGACTATAAAGATTGGGAAAGTGCAGTGACTAGTTACATTGAAAAAAATAGTGAAAAATTGATGGCTAATTTTATGAAAGATATGCTTGACCATAAACAAGATGCAATGCAAATTATCAAAATGCAAATGGTAAAATTTAGAAACTCTGAAAATAGTAAAGATTTTATGGGCGGGCTATCAAGATTTATAAATACAGAATCTAAGATTAATGCACTTAATTTAATTTACACTTTACGAAAGGAAAATAAATTGCCTGATATACAATCTTTATATAAAGCAGATGTTGATAATATTTTAGAAAAATTAGTTTCAATTATAGGAAATAATGCAAGTGAATTGGAGGAATATCTTGAAAGTGGAGATTATGAAACATATATTAAAAATATAGAATCAATTTTATCAGACGGTGAACTAACTATTTCAGATTTGATGTCGGCTCAAAAAAACGAAGGACAAGCCTATTTTAAAGATTTAATTGAAAATGATAAATCAGATGAAATGCAATATTATAATCTATTCAAAATAAGAGAAAACGTTTATCAGTATTTGTCAACCATTTCAAAAAATAAACTAAATGATGCTAATCTTGATTTAAATTTATTATAAAATTTATACAAAATTTTAAAAAAATACGTAAAAAATGTGATTTTTATTAAAAAATAAGCAAAATGTGATAAATTTTAAATTTTTTATCAACTTTTAAGTGTTTAAAAAATTTTAAATAAAGAGATTATTTTGTTTTAATTTTTTGAAATATTATAATTTAACTAGTTTTTATGAAAGAATTTTATTTACTATTTTTTGCATAAAAAATCGTTCAACGTGTGATTGAACGATTTTATTTTTACATATTTTCAAGTAGTTTTTTGAAAGATTCAATATCTTTAAATTGTCTATAGACAGAGGCGAAACGAACATACGCAACTTCATCTAAATTTTTTAACGCATCCATAACCATTTCACCAAGTTTTGATGACCTGATTTCTTGAACAAGGCTATTTTGAATTGTTTTTTCAATATTTGCAACAATTTCTTCAATTTGTCCTATACTTACAGGTCGTTTTTCGCATGCTTTTATTATGCCATTTTTTAGTTTTTCTGGGTCGAATGATTGTCTTGAACCATCATTTTTTATGACGAGAATAGGAGTGGTTTCAACGGTTTCATAAGTTGTAAATCTTCTTCCACATTTCAAACATTCTCTTCTACGTCTAATTGAGTTTAGTTCGTCATTATTTCGTGAATCTAAAACCTTGTTATCTTCACTTCCGCAATAAATACATTTCATAACAAATCTCCTTAAAGATAATATATCATATTTATTAAAATTTTTCAAATAATTTTTAAACTTATTTAATTATTTTGTAATAATGAATTTTGTTTTTAAGTAAAAATAATATATGGGAAATTTGACTTCAGCAAAGATAAATAAAACTTATATTATAGAAAACATTTCAGAACTAACATCTTTAAAAATTAAAAGACGCTTGCTTGAATTAGGATTTACAAAAGGGCAGAAGATTAAATTGTTAAGAAAATCTTTATTAGGAAAAGCCTATTTAATTGAAATAAGAGGTTATACATTAACACTAAAAAAACAAATTGCTACATTTATTGAGATAAAGTAAATAGAAATAGCATCGTTAGTTTATAAAAATAATTTTAATATAAATTTAACAAAATTAACGCTAAAAATTAAAAAAAATATAAAAATTATGTCATTTTGATTAAATTATTTAAAATAAAAAGGAATTTTCAATGATAAACGTCAATCTAGTAGGTAATCCAAACACGGGTAAGACAACGTTATTCAATATGCTGACATCTTCTCATGAGCATGTAGGAAATTGGCACGGCGTAACCGTAGAAGAAAAGGCTAAAGTTTATTATTACAAAGATAATCAAATCAACTTGGTAGATTTACCTGGTATTTATTCGTTATCTCCGTTAAGTTATGAAGAGGAAGTGGCTTGCGATTATCTTTTAAAGCATAAAGACAGGTTAATTGTAAATATTTGTGATGCTAGCAATTTGCAAAGAAATCTATACTTGACTTTATCACTAATGGAACTTGGTTGTCCAATTCTTCTTGTTATAAATCAAATTGATAAACGAATGAACTATAAAATTGATTTTAATTTGTTAAGTCAAACACTTGCAATTCCTGTCTTTTATGTCAACGCAGATGATAAAAATTTTAAAGACACTATTAATCAAGCCATTGTTAGAGAAAGTAAGAAGGTGGGACATGTTCATTATAATCTTCCTTATTTAAAGTCTTTAAATCTTCCGAATTTAGATGTGACTGAAAGTGAAAATCCTCTTAAAGAATTTTATCAAATAAAACTACTTGAAGATGATGAAAAAATTAAGGCAAAATTTGAGATAACACAAAAATTTAATATGACTTCGCAAATTGCTTCTTTAAGATATGATTATATTGATAACATTGCTCAAAAATGCTTTGGCGAAAGACAGAGAGTTTACGGAAAAAGTAAACTTGATAAAGTTTTATTAAATAGATTTTTGGCTTTTCCTATTTTTATTTTGTTTATTGCAATCGCATTTTACATTACATTTTTTTCACTCGGTGCTTATCTTAGTGACGGACTTTCTTTTCTGTTGGAAAAACTTATTGGAAATCCGCTAATTAATTTTTGCACTGATGTTTTTGGCTCTGAAAGTTGGGTTGTGAATTTGGTTGAAGAAGCTTTGATTGGTGGAGTTGGTTCAATCATAACTTTTTTACCACAAGTCGCTTTATTGTTTTTCTTTTTATCACTTCTTGAAGATAGTGGCTATTTATCGCGTGTCGCCTTTGTCTTTGAAGATATTTTGGGAAAGGTTGGTCTATCGGGTAAAAGTGTTTATACCTTGCTGATGGGGTTTGGATGCTCAACCACTGCAGTTTTGACCGCTCGAAATATGGATGATAAAAATTCAAAAATAAAAACAGGATTATTGACTCCATATATGTCTTGTTCTGCAAAATTCCCAATTTATGCGGTATTGGGTGGGGCATTTTTTGGTGCCAGCAACATCTTTGTTATTATCGCTATTTACTTTATCGGTGTTGCTGTTGCGATTTTTATGTCATATTTATTTGAAAAAACTGTTCTTAAAAGCAAAGCTCAATCTTTTATTCTTGAGTTTCCACCCTATAGAATGATGAGTTTTAAAAGAATTGGCATAGTGCTTTGGCAAAATGTTAAAATGTTTATAGTAAGAGTTGGCTCGCT
>CALWCW010000004.1 GCA_944376495.1 uncultured Clostridia bacterium
TATTTATATAAAATTAAAAATTACAACATATATATTTATGCTTCAATCTCATCTTCTTTTTTTTCAGCCTTATATGAATTATTTTCTTTTATATAATCAAGAACTTTTAAGATATATGTTTCATAATCTTCTTTATAAATTTCATATCCATGTTTCAAATAAAATGGTCTAGCATTCATGTTAGTTGGATAAAATTTACCCTCTACTCTTTTTATTCTTTCTTTTTTACAATAATCTTCAAATAAATTAATTAAGATATCACCAAATTTCTTTGATTGAAATTTTTCTTTAACCTCAATAACATAAATCCAAGCAACCTTATCTCCATGCTCTCTTGAAAACTTAAAATTAATTAATCCAATTAATTCTTTATCTTTTTTTAACATAATTGAAATAAATTTATCTTCAATTTTCGTTTCTACATTTACAATCCCTATTGCACTATTTATTTTTTCCATTTATTTTATTCTCCTAATTGTATATATTCATCTATTTTATTATAATTGAAAATTATTATAAAATCAATATAAAATTTAAAATATTTTTTAAATATATACATAATTATCTTTAGATTTTTTTATTATTTTCTAAATAAATATTAATAAAAAAAGCATAAAATTTTAATTTATGCTTTATCATTTTATATTATTTTATCTACTCGGCTAACGAATCAAACAAGCTTGAAGTAGCTGTTTCTTCTTCTGTTTCATCCTTTAATACAACAGGCATAACTGAACGATATTGCTTAAGCCCAGTCCCTGCTGGTATAAGTTTTCCAATGATTACATTTTCTTTAAGTCCGAGCAAATTATCAATCTTACCTTTAACGGCGGCATCAGTTAATGTTCTTGATGTTTCTTGGAAGGATGCAGCTGAAAGAAAACTTTCAGTTGAAAGAGATGCTTTTGTAATTCCAAGTAAAATTCTCTTAACAGTGGCTGGCACTCCTCCCTCTTGCAATACCCTTATGTTTTCCTCATCGCATTTATAAACATTAACAACCTCGCCTGGAAGGAATGATGTATCTCCAGCTGATTCAACTTTAACCTTCTTAAGCATTTGTCTTATAATAATTTCAACGTGTTTATCATTAACTTTAACGTTCTGACCTCTATAAGTTGAAACTACCTGATTTAATAGATAATCTTGTAAGTCTTTAACACCGCACATTCTCAGTAAATCTGAAGGGTTGATTGCACCAGCAGTTAATTGTGTGCCTGGCTCAACCATATCACCATTTTTAACCATTAACACAACTGGTTTCTTTGCTTCATATTCAATATCGCCTTCTTTTGATGCGATTGTGAAATAATAATATTTTGCATCTTGTTTAATAGTAAGTTTTCCAGCAACCTCTGATAACAAGGCCTCACCTTTTGGTTTCCTTGCTTCAAATATTTCTTCAACTCTAGGTAACCCTTGTGTAATATCTAAAGCGGAAGCAACACCACCAGAGTGGAAAGTTCTCATTGTTAACTGTGTTCCAGGTTCACCAATTGATTGAGCAGCAATAATACCAACAGCTTCACCAACTGTAACCATATTTTTATTTGATAAATCTCTTCCGTAACATTTAGCACAAACACCATGCTTACATTTACAAGTAAAGAGTGATCTTATTTGCACTTTAGATATGCCAACTTTTTCAATTTGCTCTGCTTGTTCTTTAGTTATCATTTCGTTTGATTTAGCAATAATTTCACCAGTGCTAGGATTGATAATATCATCAACTGCAACACGACCATAAATTCTTTCTGAAAGTTTTTCATAAACTATACCATCAACTATAAGGTCAGTTACCCAAACTCCCTTAACTTTCTCACCTGCGTCTGCAAAACAATCTTCAGTTGTAACAACCACATCTTGAGAAATATCAACTAAACGACGGGTTAAGTAACCAGAGTCCGCTGTTTTTAAAGCTGTATCCGTTAAACCCTTTCTTATACCACGTGCAGAAAGGAAAAATTCAATTGGACTCAAACCTTGAACGAAAGATGATTTAATAGGAACATCAATCTTTTCACCCGATGCAGTAGTTTTTAATCCAATCATTCCACAAAGAGAATTTAATTGGTCTGGAGTTCCACGGGCACCAGAAACGCACATAATTTTAAATGGATTCTCATCGTCCATACCTTCAAAGAGAACTTGTTCCATATGTGCTTTTGCATCTGTCCAATATTGAATATTATTTTTAACTTTTTCATCAAATGTAATAAGACCGCGTTTGAAAAGTTTTTCATTTTCTAAAACTTTTTGTTCTGTTTCATGAATAATTTCATTCTTTTCTTTAGGCTCTACCACGTCAAAAACATTTACAGTTAGAGCACCTAATGTAGAATATTTGTATCCTGTTTCTTTAATTCTATCAACAAGTTTTGCACATTCAGTAGTGCCATGAATATCATACGCTCTAGCTAAAATATTACCAAGGTCTTTTTTGCTTACGTTTTTATTAAATTCAAGCTCGCAAATGTTTTCTTCTTGCGTTCTATCAACAAATCCTAAATCTTGTGGAATTTGTTCGTTAAACAATATTCTTCCTACAGTAGTTTCTATAAGTTTAGAATAAACCTTGCCATCGACCTCTTTTTGAAGTCTAACTTTAATCTTAGCTTGAATGTGTAAATTTTGAGTTTGATAAGCAATGATTGCTTCTTCTTTTGAAGCAAAAATATTACCTTCTCCTAATGCACCTGGCTTAATTAGTGTCATGTATGCACAACCAAGCACAATATCTTGTGATGGAGTAACAATTGGTTCACCATCAGAAAGTTTCAAAATGTTATTTGATGCAAGCATTAATGTTCTTGCTTCAGTTCTTGCGTCTAAAGACAATGGAACATGAACTGACATTTGGTCACCATCGAAGTCGGCATTAAATGCACCGCAGACAGCAGGATGCAATTTAATTGCACGTCCTTCAACTAACACAGGTTCGAATGCTTGAACAGATAATCTGTGAAGAGTTGGAGCACGATTTAAAAACACTGGATGGTCCTTAATTACTTCTGCAAGAATATCCCATACAACAGGCTTTTCTCTTTCAATCATACGTTTAGCAGCTTTGATATTGTGTGATTTATTCAAGTCAACTAAACGATTCATAATAAATGGTTTGAAAAGTTCTAAAGCCATTTCTTTAGGTAATCCACATTGATACATTTTAAGTTCTGGACCAACAACAATAACTGAACGACCGGAATAATCAACACGTTTACCAAGCAAGTTTAATCTAAATCGTCCTTGTTTACCGCCTAACATTGCCGTCAAAGATTTTAAATCTCTTTGTTTTGAACTTTGAACCGCTTTACCACGTTTACCATTATCAATTAAGTTATCAACTGCCTCTTGTAACATTCTCTTTTCGTTACGAACAATAACGTCAGGAGCACCTAATTCTATCAATTTTTTGAGACGATTATTTCTGTTGATAACACGTCTATAAAGGTCATTGAGGTCACTTGTTGCATATCTTCCACCATCTAATGGAACCATAGGACGAAGGTCTGGAGGTAGAACAGGAATTACATCTAAAACCATCCAAGTTGGGTTGTTTCCGCTTTTAATAAAAGACTCAACAACATCAAGCTTTTTGATTGCTTTAATTCTTCTTTGACCTTTTGCAGTATTCAAAATATCTTTCAAAGATTTTGCTTCTTTTTCAAGGTCAACATCAGCCAAAAGTTTTTTGATGGCTTCAGCACCCATTCCTACTTCAAATGAACCTACCCCATATTTTTCCATTGCTTCATGGTATTCTTTATCAGTTAAAACTTGCTTATATGCAAGATCAGTTCTTTTTGGGTCAGTTACTACATAGCAAACATAATAAACTATTTGCTCCAAAACTTTTGGAGTTAGTTCAAGTAATGTTCCTATTTTTGAAGGAACATTTCTGAAAAACCAAATATGTGTGCATGGAGAAGCAAGTTCAATGTGTCCCATTCTCTCACGGCGAACTTTAGCTCTAGTAACTTCAACACCACACTTATCACAAACTACACCCTTATAACGAACTCTTTTATACCTTCCGCATTGACATTCCCAATCCTTTCTAGGTCCAAAAATTTTCTCACAGAAAAGACCATCTTTTTCAGGCTTTTGAGTTCTATAATTGATAGTTTCAGGTTTTGTAACTTCACCATGTGACCATTCTCTTATCTTTTCAGGTGAAGCAATTCCTATTTGTATCGAATCAAAATTGTTTAATTCAAACATTTCAAATCCCCTTTTTTAACTTATTCATCAAAATCTCCGAAATCATCAAACATATCAAGCCCGTCAATATCATGTTTTGTGCTTTCTTCGAAGATTTCGTTAAGTTCTTTATCACTTTCCTCTTGTTTTGTTAATTCTTTATCATCAAAAGTATGTTCATCAAAATCAAAAATTCCTTCTTCAAGGTCTTTTTCTGTTTCTTGAGCAATAGATGATGCCTGGTCTTGTTCATCTTGACTCAATTCACTGAGTGAAATTTCTTTATTTCCTTCAGTCAATATCTTGACATCAAGTCCTAGTGCTTGAAGTTCTTTTACAAGAACCTTAAACGATTCAGGTATTCCAGGTTCAGCAATAGGCAACCCTTTTATAATTGACTCGTATGTCTTTAATCTTCCGTTAAGGTCATCAGATTTTACTGTTAACATTTCTTGTAAGATATGACTTGCACCATAAGCTTCTAATGCCCAAACTTCCATTTCACCGAAACGTTGACCACCGAACAATGATTTTCCTCCGAGTGGTTGTTGAGTAATAAGAGCATAAGGTCCAATTGAACGAGCATGGATTTTAGAATCAACCATATGTTCAAGTTTTAACATATATTTGACACCAACAGTTGATAAATTATCAAATGGTTCTCCAGTTCGACCATCGTAGAGTTGAACTTTTCCATCTGGTCTAAAGTTATTATCAACCAAAAGTTCTTTAATATCTTCAGCGGTTGCACCATCAAATGCAGGAGTTGCCACTTTCCAACCAAGTGTTTTTGCAACAAGTCCAAGGTGAACTTCCATAACCTGACCAATATTCATACGTGATGGAATACCAAGTGGACTTAAAACAATATCAAGTGCACGACCATTTGCCATATAAGGCATATCAGCTTCAGGTAATACCAAAGATACAACACCTTTATTTCCATATCGACCTGACATTTTATCACCGACTGAAATTTTACGTTTTTGAGCAACTGTGACTTTAACCATCATAGTTACACCTGGTTCTAAATCATCCTTATTCTTCTTTGAGAATACTTGAACATCGACAACAACACCACCTTTACCATGTTGCACACGTAAAGATGTATCACGAACATCTCTGGCTTTATCACCGAAGATGGCTCTGAGTAATCTTTCTTCTGGTGTAAGGTCTGTTTCTCCTTTAGGAGTTACCTTCCCTACCAAAATATCATTTGGATGAACTTCTGCACCGATTCTAATAATACCATTTTCATCTAAATCTTTAAGTGCATCTTCACCAAGATTTGGAATATCTCTAGTGATAACCTCATCACCAAGTTTAGTTGTTCTACACTTAATTTCATGGTCATAGAGTGTTATTGAAGTATAAACATCATCCTTAACTAGTCTTTCATTGATTAAAATAGCATCTTCAAAGTTTTGTCCTTCCCAGTTCATATAACCAATAAGAACATTTTTACTAACTTCAAGTTCTCCATGGTCAGTTGAATAACCATCAGTTAAAACATCACCTTCTTCAACTCTATCACCCTTTCTAACGCAAGGTCTTTGATTGAAACAAACATCATCATTTGCTTTAGCAAATTTTGTAAGAGTGTAAATATCTTCATCACCTTTATCAGATAAAACTCTTATTTCATCTGCAGAAACATATTTTACAGTTCCAGAATGTTTTGCAAGCATTACAGTTCCGCTGTCGTGAGCCGCAATAAATTCCATACCAGTTCCAACAATTGGGGCTTCAGGACGAAGAACAGGAACTGCCTGACGTTGCATGTTTGCACCCATCAATGCACGGTTTCCTTCAATATGACTTACAAAAGGAATTAAACTTGTAGCAACTGAAATCATTTGTCTTGGAGAAACGTCCATATAGTCAATTTTGCTTGCTGGAACTTCTTCAATAACTGAACCATGTCTGCACATAATACGCTTATTTATAAAATGACCTTCTTCATCAAGTGGCTCTATTGCTTGAGCAATATAACATTCATTTTCTACATCTGCCATTTTATAAACTACGTCTTTAGTTACAACACCAGTTTCCTTATTTACAACTCTGTAAGGAGTTTCTAAAAATCCGTAATCATTAACACGAGTATAAGTTGCAAGTGTGTTAATAAGACCGATTGATTGTCCTTCAGGTGTTTCAGCAGGACAAATTCTTCCATAGTGAGTAAAGTGAATATCACGAATTTCAGGATTTGCACGGTCTTTTTGGATACCTCCGGGACCAATTGCAGAAACACGACGTTTTTGTGTAATTCCAGAAAGTGGATTTTTTTGATCCATTATTTGTGATAACTGTGATTGTGAGAAGAAATCACGAAGTGCTTTATTTACTGCTTTAGGATTCATAATTTGAGAAGGAGTAACCTCAACAAAATCACGACCTTGTAAAGTTTCTTTAATATTGACAGATAATTTTGTCACACCGCTTCTAAAGGCAGAACAAGTAAGTTCACCAACAGTTGCAACACGTTTATTAGAAAGGTGTTCAATCTTATCAATTTCTCCTATTCCTTCTAAAAGGTCAAGATAGACTGAAATTGTAGCCAAAATATCGTCCATAGTTAAAGTCGTTATAACTAAATCTTTTGCACTATTTTTAATTGCTTCAAAACGTTTTTCTTTAGTTTTATTATCTTTAAGGATTTGATTTAAAATTGGTGTGTAAACATCTTCAAAAATTCCTAATTCTTCTTGATTGCAATTCAAAACTTCAGAAAGAGTAACTCTATTATTTCCACGCATCAAATGACGTTTTCCGTTTATTTGAACCCAAACCTCATTTACTCCTGCATTTTGAACTCTTTTTGCTGATTCTTTAGTAAATTCCTCACCTGCTTTAACAAGAAGTTCGTCTTCAACAATTATGTCATCAGCATTGATAAGTCCAGGCAATCTTTCTTTTAAAGCAAGTTTTTTATTAACTTTATATCTACCAACTCTAGACAAATTATAGTAAGCATCAGTAAAGAAAGATACATTCAAATAACTTCTTGTGCTTTCTGCCGAGGGAACATCTGAAGGTCTTGTTTTACGAGAAAATTCAATCAAAGCTTCTTCTTGAGTTACTTGAGTTTCTCTATCAATAACATTTTTAATATAGTGATTATTTCCAAAAAGTCTTAAGATTTCTTCATTTGTAAACCCAAAACACTTTAAGAATAATCCTAAACTAATTTTGCTTTTTCTTTCAAGAACAATTTTAAGGTTCTCATTAGCACCCCGTTCAATTTCAATCCAATTACCGTGAACAGGAATAACTTGTGCTCTCAATGTTGCATTATTGTCTTTTTCTCTTGAAAGATAAACACTTGGTGCACGAACAATTTGGTTGATAACAACTCTTTCAATTCCATTAAAAATGAAAGAACCTTGTTCAGTCATCATTGGAACATCACCCATAAACACTTCTTGTTCTACAGCTTGTCCTGTTTCTTCAACGACAAAACGCGCCTTAACCTTTAAAGGCGAAGAATATGTGGCTCCTCTACGTTTACATTCTTTAATATTATATTTTGGTTCAGCAAAAGGCAAAATTTCAGTAATATATAATTTTGCTTTACCAGAATAGTCAGTTAAAGGGAAAAATTCATCAAGCACCCTTTTAATTCCCTTTACCAAGAAATCATTATATGATTTTCTTTGAATTTCAAGAAGCTGTGGAACTTTAACTAGCTCTTCACAATGGCCGAAAGTATATCTTGCTGTTTTTCCTTGTTTAATTTTTTTAACGTTAACAGACATGTCTTCTCCTTCTTTTTCTTTAGCTGGAAAAAAGCAAAAAAGGAGTTTATGACACAAAAAATGCCATAAAACCCCATAATTTTAAGTTATCTTCTCATAAATTGTTCTTTCACAGCTGATTATAGTCTTATAAATTATAACAAAATGATTTTATTATGTCAATAATTTTATCAATAATTTTCAGAAAAATGTGAATTTTTTTTATTTTTCTATAACCTTCCTACATATTTGACTATTTTTGTATTGTTAATACATAAAATTTTAAGAATTTATTTTATGATGATTTTAAAATAAAGAAAATTATTAATTAAGACAAAAGAAAGTAAGATAAAACTATCTTACTTTCTTTCTAACCAAGATAAATTTTGTTCAAGAAGCAATGTAGCAAATCCACTTCTATTTACTTGCCAAATTTCCGAATATAATCTATTTACGGCATCATCATAATCTTCACCCTCATTTAAAGAAATTGTATAATATTCGCCTGTATTTAGATTTTTTAAACGATAACTTGTTGAACCATTTAAAGTTGCACCGCCTTCATAATAATAATACTCACCTTTGTCATCAACAAGGATTCTATACATTGATAAATTATCTGTATCAATAGTATATGTTGTATCTCCATCGATATACTCATATAAAGTATTATCATTTGCATTTTGAACAAATGGATTTTCTGCAAATCCTTCGGCTTGCACATAATAAACATTATTTGCATAAGAGTATGTTATTCTTTGATTTACTCCTTGGTTACCAGATTCAGAAACAAGACCATAGTAATTAGCACCAAACACATTATATAGAGCATTTTTTGATGTCAAAAGTGAACTTTCACTTAAACTATCAGCATATTCATATGAGCCAGTTCCGTAGTTATTTACAACTAATCCAACTGAAGATGCTCTTGCTTTTGACTTAAATGTTATAAATGGCATTAAAGAATTAAATATTTGATAATTATCACTTCCACCAGTTATATTACCGCTCTCTTCCTTTCCAAAATAGTAAACATATTCATAATTATTATCATTATCATTATAACTATGGATTGTAAAATTAATTGCTGTAGCACCTGATGGAGCAGTCCATTCTCCTTCTGTTTGAACTGGTTTTAAATAATTTATAAAATCTTGAGATTCGCCCAATGCTCTTGAGTCATAAACATTTGCATTAATGCTTGATGTAGTATAACAGAAGAACATTCTTGGAGTTCTTGAGCCTAATCCTATCAAGCCTCCCACATTCGCAATTGATGCAACCCCAGATGTGCTAGTTTCTATATTAAGGTCTGCCCAACAATAAGAATTACTCATAGTAAGTGAAGAATTTGATGCTGTGTAGATATTGCCAACAATACCTCCTAAAACTGGGTTTGCAATTTGACCTGTGACATTTAAGGTTAGAGATTTAATTGCAACTTGGTCAATTATTGTCGCAGAAGAAATTCTACCAACTGCACCGCCGAGTTCTGCTGTAGCCGTAATTTCAGCATCAACAATTGAATTAGTAATATAGGAAGAAAGAACATTAGAAGTATTAACAAGTCCAACAAGACCACCAACATAATCAATCAAGTTATTATCTCCACCAACTGTTGTAACTCTAAAATCTTGATACATTACAGCATTATCTATTCTTCCACCCGCAAGCAAGCCTGTTATACCACCGACAGCAGTTGCAACTCTTGGAACAACAGCAAATACAGATTCAGTATTTCCATTGTCAGAAACATAAGAATGAGTTAATGTCCCGCTAACTTCACCTGTAACAAATCCACCATAATAATAAGCCCTAATTCTTGAACCAGAAACAATATCAACATAAGTATAATTTATGTTAGCACCAGTTCCAATTCCGCCATACGCAAAACCTGCTCGACCGCCCATTACCGTTGTTATGCCTTCAACATGAGCATTATAAAGTGAACCTCTACCCAAAAATCCTGCAATACCTCCAGCATATGAGAATCCTGCATCATTCGAATAAGATTCATTGTAAATTGAATCGGAAGCTGAATAGTTTGCTGCAACACTTACATTGCTATAAACATCTTTAATAATATATGAATTTATAGCCTTACCAACAATTCCGCCTACAAAATTTAGACCAGAAACTGTCATATTGCTTCCTTCAGTAGTTCTAATCGTTACATCATAAATATAGCCATAACTTAAAGTACCAGCCAAAACACCAACATTATTAGTGTTAGTAAATGCTACTTCTCTAGGTATAATAGTTAGATTTTTGATTGTTCCAGTTTTGCTCGCTGATTGTCCAATTTGACTGAATAATCCGGCACTTTCCAAATTTTCCATAGTTGCCATACTGATTTGTGAGATTTCCATACCATTTCCTTCAATTATTCCAGCAAATATAACAGTATAAAGTTGGCTTAATCCTTCATAATCAGTATAATCAATATCGCTAATAATTCTATAGTTTGTTGTATTTACATTATTATTTGCGGTTTGTTCTTTTATTTCTGTTTCCATTGTTTCAGCATTATCTATAAGTCTTGGATTATGAATTGAACCTCTATTTGGAGTAGATGGGTCATCAACATAATAATAAATGATTTCCCCTGTCACTGCATCAACTTCGGAATAACTAAAGTTTCTTATAGACAAAACTGATATGTTTGGATTGACAAGTTCAAGCCTACCAGAACCAAAAACCATAGTTTGAGTTTCATATACTGTATTAGATTGAGTTTTGCCGCTGTTAGCACTTCCCTCTTCCTCATCATTTTCTATTATTACTCTATCAGTCGTTGGAATATATTCAACAAAACTATTTGATGAATTACCATTTGAATAGAACCAAACTGCATTTACTCCAATTGTAGATTGATATGAATAATCTTGGAAGTTTTCTGCTACATTTGCAAAACCGCTTGCATTTAATCTAGAAACGCCTTCAAAACTTGCTTGAACTAAAGCAGTATTTATTTGTCCATACTCTGCCACGCTTCCTTCTTCAGAACCATTATTATAGAAATAATAACAATTTGCAAATGTTCCTTGTGTTCCTTCTGCTTCATTGACCATAACAAATCCAGCAGAAGCACTATTATCGTTTCTTAATACACTTAACGAGAAACTATTTTCAATATTTCCGCCATTAGCATAAACAAATCCGGCCATACGAGAAGTTGTTTGATTTAAATTAATATTTGAATAACAATCACTTATTTCACCAATATTTTGATAAGCAAAACCACCTGCTGGCTGTGTTGATGTTATTCTACTATTAGTATCATTGCTATATGGTCTATCATTTGATTGAAGTCCTGAAACGTAACTTGTTAAAATAACACCATTTTCACCATTATTTAAGACAAAACCGGCTGCATTCTTATCAAGTTGTGTGTTGTTAATTATGATACCTTCTTTGAATACACATCCTGATATTTTACCTGAATTTTGAGCAACAAAACCTGCGACATTGAATGGAGTTTTTACATTTATTGAAACTGTGCTGTTGGTGATATAACCAGAGTTAGTTCCAACAAGTCCACCTATTTGACTTGCAGAATTTAAAGCATTATCTGCTTTTACTGCAATATAATAGTCACTTACAGAATCATCGGTATATACATGACAATTCGTAATGATACCAGAGTTTGTTGCAACCAGTCCACCAAAGACAAATGATGTAGCCGACGTTTCAAATTTTACAGTTCTAAGTCCGTAAAGCCCATAAGTTGTGTCAGACGCATCAGTGTTTAAGTCAGAACCATCAGATGAAGATGTGTAATTTACGTTTAAGTTCTTAATTACTGACCCCTCATTTAGTGAACTAAACACTGCAATATTGCTGAGCGTTCCCATATCGTAAGTTCCAGAAAGATTAATTGTATGTCCATTACCATCAAGTGAAGCAAATGTTCCGTTAAGTGGAGTGAATGCTTGAACAGAACCATCGTCAGAGGCAGTACTTGGAAGTGTAATATCATTCAAAAGTATATAATAACCTCCGCTTTGCATATTCAAAAAATCACTATAGTCATAGATAGGAATTGGACTATCATCACTACTAGACGAATAAACATCTAAAACAAAAGTTGTTTCAATTGTTCTTGACCTAGCCGAAGTTCCAGAAGCATTTTCATCATAGTAATAAATTCCATTTTCAACATTAAATACACCTTCATATCTAAAATAATAAAATCTATCATTTGGAGTGTGAGTCTTGGTTGGAATTAAATTTAATCCTGTCGAATTAAAGTAATAATTACTATTTTCATAAGCTATATTATTGTTATACCCTAAATCTAGTTTTAATCTATCGCTAGGGAAATTATTATAATCTTTTGCTGCTGTATTGTCTGGAAGTTCGGTTGTAATTAAGTTAGTATAAGCCGTCCACTTTCCTTTAGAAGTAAGTTCATCAAGGAATTGTTCAATTCTAGCAACAACCTCATTGTTAGAACTATCATATTCAATAAATTCATACATATCTATTGCAAAAGTTATTTGCGTTCCAACTTGGACATTAATTACACCATCACCCATGTTGGTAACTATATCCTCATTTTGATTTACTTCTCCATCATAATTTACAACATATTCATATATGTTTATTTGAGTCTTACTTGATGCCGTCCTTGTAATTTCACCTTCAACTTGAGTTGCCGAAACAATTATATCAAAAATGTTTCCGCTGTTTTGATAAACAATTGCATTTGATGTAATTTGAAGATAATATTCTCCATTTTCTTGAACAATTGTTCCTAAAGATTCATTTGATAAAGTAAGTTGAATATTATCAGCCATAAATCCATAACTATTTATATTTAATTTATAGCGAAGTCCTCTTGCAACCTCATAAGAAGCATAATAATCTCCTTGATTATAAGTTGCATCCTTTCCATCAAGTTCAACCGTTGCAAAATATTGTAATTTAACAGTCAATTCTTTTGTAACTTGGAATAATTGTTCGTTGTCTTTAATTAAACTTATATTGATATATGATGAACTTCCATCGTTGACGTTTATAGAACCCATATCATATTGAATATAAATTATACCATTATACTCTTGATATTTATTTTTCCCTATTAATCCCTCGTTAAGACCTGCCGCTTCTACTTCTTCTCTTGTCCATACTTTTGAATATACTTCAATTATGTCATCAAGAGCAATAATAATACCTCTTGAAGTTGAAGAACTTGTAATATTTTCCCTATCAAAAAGGTTTGCATCCCCTTCTAAATTAATATTTCTAGCAAGGAAACTAAAGTTTGCTGAAGCATTTCCGTCTTGATAATTTCTTTCATCATTTTCAATTAAAATATAGTCAAAATCGCTATCTTCTGGAGTTATTGTAATTGCAAGTAACCCACTTTCACCTGGATAAGCTAGTTCTGATGCAGAAGAAAGTCCATTATTTGCAGTCGCATCTGTTACTCTTGTGTAGTTATCTACAACAATAGAATTTACATTCGTTCTTTCAAAGTTAATAACAATAACATCTACAACACCAGAATTGGTCCCTGATTGTAAATATAACGTATAATTTCCATAAATATTTTCTTCATATCTATTAAGATACATAGGAGAATATCTATTTACTTCCACTTCTATTTTATATCTATGAGTATATATATTTAAGTCATTGCTTGTTGATGAAACGTATGTAAATTTTACATTAAATAATTGCTCATCTTCAGTGTATAAATATGGCAAATCTTCAACTGTTCCTTGAATATTATTATTGTTGAAATCAACAATGTAATATTTTGGCATTTCATTTTCTTCGCTTCCATCTGTTGATGTCACAATAATTTCATCTACAATAGTTTTACTTGTAAATATCAAAGCATCATTGAATTTTACATTTTCAATACTAATAGCACCATATTTGTAATCTGCTTTGGTGTTTGTGAGTTGTTTATTAATATTAGAATAATAAGTTACTTGACGATTTCCTTCGTCCATTACCAAAACAATTCTAGGAGTGATGACTAAATCATAAATCCCCTCTACTGCATCACTTGTTTTCCTCAAAGTTATAGTTGAGCCAACTACATTAATATCAATATTATTGCTTTCACCTTCGTCTTTAACCTCAACAACTGAAGCAGAAACACTTTCATTTCCTGCAAGTTCAAAAACAATTCCATAGAAACTAACTTGACCATTTCTATCAGAAACAAATCTATTGTTATTTGCATTCAAATTAGATATTGTCAAATCTAAATCATACTTTGGCAATACGTATATTGTTTCACTACTATTTCCTCTTATATAAATAGTAGATGTATCTAGTGGAATTGATTCAGTCGTAGAAATTGGATAAACAATTGATGATTTTTCTTCCTCACTTAAACTTGATTCTGAATTGATATAATTTATTACATAAATATAGAATGATAAAGCATTGTTGGTGTTTAAAATACTTGAAGCCTCTATTAAAGCTAGCCCCGTCCTTTTTACTGTAATAATACCATTTTGGTCAATAGTCAAAATATCAGAGTTTTTTGATGTGAAAGTCATTTCACCATTTACTGTAAATGGGTATAAACTATCAATCATATTAACTTTGTTTAAATAAGTATCAAGATTATTTTGAGCATCTGTTATATCAACATCTCCTGAAGTGCTTGCTGCTTGGAAATAATACATATAATAAATATTAAATGCACTGCTTTCGTCGCTTACAAGTTTGTTATTGAAATTATCAGATAATGACAAGTCACCTTCACTTCCATATTCAAAGAATGCTTGTCCAATAAGTAGATTTCCACCAATTTGAGTATCAAAACTTACAACAACTACATCACCATAGTAAATTGATTTATCAGAACTTTGAATAGTTATACTATCTAAATCCCCCAATAATTCCTTATTTCTTGAAATATTGTAAGATAAAACATTTCTATAAGCCTTGTTAGATGAACTATCACCTTCATAATTACTCATAATAGATAAATTGTGGTTGCCTGTTCCAAAAGCCATAATATTAGTATTATTCAAATATTCTTCAACTACAGAACCATTGTATAATACAATCATAGAGGCTTCTTCACCAACTCTACCATCATCAACAGCCTGCATTGCCAATGCTGAAGTCAAAGTTGCTTGTGAAGATTGAGAGTTGATATTTATAAGCCCTGCAATCATTGCTGGTTGTGAATTAAAATTTTGTCCTCTAACAAAAACCCTTGAAGTTATACCTGCAAAAGCATCAGTAGAATTTGTTTCACTGATGTAACCAACAACACCTCCAACATAACCATAACCCCAAACTTCACCTCCTACAACAATACCTTTCCCTGCATTATAAGCTCCAGGAGTTCCTGCAGTGAAGCCTGTTTGCTCATATGTATTATAAGATGTAAACACAATACCATCATCACTATTATAACTATTGCTACCTGCAAAGATAAGAGCATCCGCTTCAGTTTTCCCAACTAAAGCACCCGCAAAACTATTCAAAACAGCACTATTATTACTTGTAGATGATGATGCTACAGCATTAATCATAGAATATGCCATATAATTTAAGTAACCACTAAATACTAACTTAGTGCTATCTATTTTCTTTATTGTTCCACTGTTATAACCAACTAACCCACCAATATGAGTTTCAATATCACTTACAACATAATAAACATTCATAAAGTCGTTCATATATACTGTTATTTTTGGTGTTAACCCAGCATATAACGAAATAGTTTCAGTTGTATCGTCATTTGAAATGGTTGTTGTTTGGTCATATTCTTGGCTTCTAGTTTCAGAGTCATTTGCTTCAAATAGAGTATAATCTTGCAAAATAAGTCCATTATTTCTACCTACAACTCCACCTATAGAGCCATTTTGAACATAAATATTTGAATTTGTTATAGTAACTCCAACATTAATCAAATTCCCATTATTTAGTCCAGCTATAAGACCAACGTAAGCATTTGAAACTCTACTATCTGCACTACCCACATTAAATCTTCCTTCAAAGGAAACATAATTGATATAAGCATTAGTGTCTATTTTAGAAAATAACCCATAATAATAATTAGTAGTTGTGGTATCGACTACTTCGGTTGTTGGTAAAATAATATTTATACCCGTGATTGTTGCATATTCATTTAATCCAATAATTGACCCTTTAAGTTCTCCTAATGGCAATTGTGAACTAATATTTGAAACATCAATCGTTGTCCTAATTTGATAATGCGCCGATAAATTATCTTTAATTGCTAAAAGGTCGTCAGCATCATCTATTGTAAATCTATTGTTTTCAGTTCCATTAGCAAAATTGATTGTAATAGTAATTACTCTATCTAAATAATCAGGTATAATACCCCCACTATTATCAAGCCAATCTTCTGCTGTTATGTAAAGTGTTCCTTGCATTTTTCCTGTATAATTCTCTGCATGGATTACAAAATCATCATTAACCTTTAAATTAATTTGATATTTACCTTCACTTTCAATATAATCACTGTCAGTAAATTCATCAAACATTACATAAGGACCATTTGGGTCACCATCAATTTCTATTTCCCCTTCTTCAAACAAAGCAACAATTTTAGGATTTGTGGCCGTGCTGTTTGTTGCATAGGCAATTATACTTTTTTCTCTCTCTAAAGCAGAAAATTCTAAAACATTATCTGTTATTGAAGTTTGCAAAGTTATTCTTTCTACCTCTTCATATTGTCTTACAACAACATTTACTGTGAATGAATAAGTCATTCCATATTGACGAACATGAGCAATAAGAGAAAAACCACTACGGCAATTGCTATCAGCAATAAAAGTCATTGTTGAAGTATCAAAAGTTCCATAATTATTTATAGTATAAAAATTAGAAGAATTTGCTGAATAATACATATAATCTACAAGCACGCCATCATCTGTATAAATTCTTATATTATTTGCACTTGAGGAATTTGAAACTTCCCAATAAAGATACTCAAGTCTATATGTATCATCTATATATGCACCAGTTGCTGGATTTGAGAAAAGATAAGCATTTTCATTGGCAATTGAAGCGCTTAATGTTAATGAACGTTTATCTGTAAGGTTGGTATTAGAATAAACATAACCATATGATGCTCTTGTATTTTGAGGATAAGCATCATTTTCACCATCACTAGTTTTATAGATGTTTAATAGATTTATATAATTAAAAGTTATAACATCAATATAATATGTTATTGCTTTTGGCAATCTTTGAAAGTTCTCAATTGAATAGCCGTTTACAACCAAAGTAATTTGACTTGTTCCATTTTGTCTTACATAAACATTGAAATTTTTATTATTATTTGATGGTTGTCCAAGTTGGATAAATTGAGAGTTTAATCTTGTTTCAACATTATTTATAGCAGTTGAATTTTCATCATTATTGCCTATTACTGATATATCAAAATACCCATCATTTCCATTATTGAGAACATAATACAAAATTGATCCTTCAGTTCCTTCAGGGTCGTTACGAATTAATCGTTGTTCATCACTGCTTTCAACTGACACACTATTTAATGCTTCAGCAACAGTAACTGTAAGTTCTATAGTTTTCCCATTATCTAAAGTAATTGTATAATATCCCGTTCCTAAACGTTTTGGAGTGATAGAAAAATCTAAATAATAATTGTAACCTACTTGCTGAAAAGGAGCATTTCTATCGTAAGAAAAATCTACAACGTCACTCCCCCCTCTATCATTATTAACAGTAAATGTCATAGATGCAAATTGGGCATCAACATAAATATCTAAAAATTGTTGAGGTTCTTTGTTGTTATAATCTAGATAAATATTTTGCTCAAATTCATCAGTATCGAAATCAGATGTTGTAACACCCTTTATTATTTCATAATTTATATAAGTTTCTAAAGAATCCTCTTGAGTAATATTAAAGTTCAGAGTAATTGGTATTCTTCTTATTTCATTTGTTAGTTGAGCATTTGTCATCCCTTTAATATAGACAGGATAACTCAAATCTGTAATAACTACTTCTTGGTTTGTATAGGTTTGGTTTCTATATCGCAATTGCAAGTCAGTATCTGTAAGGTCAATAACCAAATTGTCATATTCACTTCCAGTTGGAGATGCTGTAAAATTAAATTCTTGCCAGCCAGCATCACCTATATAATTATCATAAAAAGTAAATGTAGATTCAAAAATACTGTAATCAATATTATTTATAAAAAGTGTTAAAGGAATAATTCGTATTTGAATTGGCACAGAATAAACGTAATTAACATTGCTATCTGTGCTGTTTTCAAACCCTTTATAATAGAATCGGACATTAAAATTAGTAGAACTTGATACAGAAGACCCACAATTTATTTGAAAATAATATGTTGTATAGGTATCATATTGAATTTGACCAACTTTTGTATAATTTAATATTGTTTCATTATCTGTATAGAATTCCATTTGAAGCAAATCATTTGGAGAATCTATAGTAACTTCTAAAAATGCTGTCAAATATTCGACAGTTTCACCAATATATGCACCATTTTCAATAGTTGCTGTATATCTTGGAATTAAAATAATATTTCCATGTCTTAATTGTTCTAATTTATATGAAGAATCAGTCCCTGCGACAAAATCTCTTTCAGAAATTTTATAACCATAATCATGAGAAACACTTTCAGAGTTTATATCATCAATAACATAAAATTCTCTTTCACAAAAGATTTCTTCTTCAGTATCTGATATATAATTTGTAATAAATGTAAATTTTGCACCAGGACTAACAGTTGTTGCATTATCTAAATTAAAATCATATTGATTATCTTCAGTAAGACCCACTTCTAAAAATTGATATTTAATATTGTTAGAGCCTGTAACAATAGTTTGATTACCTAAAGTCCACAACTCCCCATTTGAATCGGTAAAAATTAAATAACTATTGTTTAAAACATTTACTAATTCTACACTGACAAACTCATTAATAAATTGCCCATCTTGTCTTACATCATCAAGAACAAGTTCACCGCTATTTTTTACTCCATAAAAGTAAAAATCTAAATCCCTTTCAGTAACTTCATTACTTGAATAATTAAAATCAGTGGCACTTGGAATAAACTTAGTGGAAAGTGAAACATAGAGTGAATTATTGCCCGCAGTAATTTCACTTGAGTATTCTCTTACTATAATGTCAATTGATTGAGTTTTTCCACCCTCTTGCGTGGTTATCTCAAGTGTTGTCGTTCCACCTTGAACACCAGTAATAGTATAAGTTGTTGAATAGTTTTGAGTTGCCAATTGTTCCACTGTGCAGACATTTGGATTACTTAAAGATTCTGGAGTGCAAATAAGATTGCTACTCATATTTCCGACTGGATTGTTTATGGTAAAAGTGACATTTTTTTGTTCACCTACAAAAAGTTCAATAATGCTTTCCGAACTAGTCAATGTTGTTGAAGAATAATTTACTTCACCACAAGCAACAAAAAGGAAGCTTGAAAAGACAAGCAACAAACTAAACAATAATAATCTTAATTTATTAGATTTTGTCATATTCCTTCCTTTATCTCATCTTAATAAGATTTTGTGTTTCTAAAATAGCATTTTACTTAATGTTAATATTTATTTTAATGTTTTGTTTCTATGATTGATTTAACATATGGTAATGGATTGATTTGAACCATAGTTCTAGATGTAGGAGAAGTGATTATAAATGCTTGCCCAACAGACGCACTAACAATTCTATTACGTTCCTCTTTATTTATACCACCCGAGTTTTTATAAAGTTCAATAAGGTCGTTTACATCGTTTGGTGATAGCGAAAAGATAAGAGAATATTGACAGGCATTGATAACCGCAGTTGACTGCCTTTTGATTTCTTCAGAACCTACAAAGTCGTTGATATTTTGAGTAATAACAATTTGCATACCACCATACTTACGAATACGTTTTGCCATAGATGTCATGAAGTTTAAGGCAATTGGGAATTTAGGGTTAATAAACAAGTGTGCCTCATCGACTACTACAATAATCTTTCTATTTGTTTTATGTAAATCATTGTAATCCTTATTATTAATAACTTCACTTTCAATATATTTAAATACTAAAAGCATTTGTGCAGAAGTCAACATATCGTTATTTCCTGCAAACAATGATTGAAAGTTGAAACATACAAAGTTTTCGTTTGTTTCAATAGATGTTGGACCATTCCAAAGGTTTGAGTTACGTCCGCCTTTAGCAAATTTACGAATATATGCTTCAGCAACACGCAAGTTATTCAAAACGTATTCTTCTTTAGCGGTTGAAAGTCTTTCTTGCAATATTTTATACAAATCGTCAAAAGTTGGATAGTCTTCAGGCTTTAATTTCTTCAAATCTGTTTCTTCATTAATATTAAATCTATGATAAAGTTCAAGGACAAGAGAGTTTATCATTTCAAACGCATCACTTGAAATACCTTGCAAAATTGTTCTTAAAAATTGTTCAAGGAATTGTAAGTGCTGATTGAAAGAATCATCAGTTTTAACTTTTTTAGTTTTAGTTTGACCATCTTCAGTCATTTCAACAACTTCTTCATCATCATCTTTATCTAAGGCTCTAATAACGTTGAATGGATTTATAATACCCTGCAAAGAAGTTCCGACATCAATGAATTTACCATGAAGTTTATCACAAAGGTTGGCATATTCTTTTTCAGGGTCGATAATAAATATTTTGGTATTATCAGCCGCAAAGTTTGCAAGAAGAGTTTTGGTTGAGAAAGATTTCCCAGAACCAGACTTCCCAATAACCATCATATTAGAGTTAACTCTTTGTGCGTCACGAACAAAGAAATCAATAAATACAGGGTAAGAATTGTCACCAAGATAGAATCCAGTATCATCTTGTAATTCAGAGGAAATAAATGGGAATACACCCGCTAGAGAATATGTAGGAATACCACGTTGAAGTTCTTTGATGTTATCACGCATTGATATACCAGTGCTAATAAAGGCATCTATTTGACGAGAGAAAAGTTCAGTATAACGGAACCCTTCTTGTTTAAGCACTGATTTAACATCTTTACGTGCAGAGTCTTCGCAAGTAATAAATGTATTAACATCATAAAGTTGTTGATTTGAATTTTTTAACTCTGCAAGAAGATTTCTTAAAGTTTCAAGATGTGTTTGGAGTTCAATTCTTGCACTGCTTTTTCCAGTCTTATATAGTCTGGTTTCCATATCCATTATTGCTTTATCAATTTTCTTTTCCGATTCGTATTTTGGGGCTTTTTTAAATTTCATTACAACTTTAGTTCGGTCTAATAAGAAGAATGATGCTCCCCAAGCATTTCCTACTTGTAATGGATATTCAGAAATTGCATATGTTCTATAATTATTCCCGTCTATATTGTATTTAGCGGCAGAAAATTTAATTTTTTCTGGTGTTGCCCAATCAACATATTCACTAAAAGGAACACTTTCAAGTTCTCTTTCATTAAAATCTCTATTATAATTTGCTCTTAAGAAAATTGCAAGTTCAGGTCCAACCAACCTTTTTGCAGTAACAGGAGTTAGTGCAGTTGCTAACGAATTTACCATACCATTAACAGTATTTTCTAATGCTTCCAAATCTTTTCCCATCACTACAAGATAGAAATAATCTTTATAAATTTTATCAGTTCTATTTTTATATTCAAGAAAGGAAACTCTTTCTTCAAAGATTGGAGCACGTGCATCAATTTCCTCTTGTGACATTTGATGCTCGTAAAGTTGGTCAAGAAGTCTATCATATTTTTTGTTTTCATTGTATGAATAATTATCAAGCACCATGGCTTTATTAATCTTGACAATTTCGCACACTTGGTTTTCATCAAGACGTCTTAAGGCATTACCAAAGCCAACATCAATTACATTATTTTGACTATATTCATTTAAAAGGTCAAATAAAATAGGTTTAACTTCCAATACTTCAGCATAATAATTCCCGAAAGAAATACAACGGTCTTGATAAATTGATTCAAAAGGAATAATGTCTTTTATATTGGCTTTACCCTTTTTAGGTTTTTTCTCATATTTCTTTTTTTGCATTGAAAAACGAGCTAGGTGGGAAATTGTCACATAAAATCTATCACTATCAGCAATTTTGAAAAATAGTGAAATGGCAAGTATAGCCCAAACTAAAGCAATCCAAATATGACCTGGAAAGTTTGAAGCGGCAAGAACAATAAGGACAGCAATCGCAACCAATCCAATAAGAAGGTCAATACCTGTAACACCCTTTACAAATTCAAGTTTAACTTTTGTTTTTCTAGGAATTATTCTAACCATATAAACCTCGCTAATTTATTTTACTACAAATTATATCAAAAATACAAATGATTAAACGAGAATTTATATATTTTTTCAAAAATATACTAATCAAGATATATTATTATATCTTTACTATTTGCCTAAAATATTGGGTTGATATTTTTTATTAGTAATTATAAAGAAAAATTATAATTTGACAAATTATTCACTATAAATGAATAAATAATTGATTTTATTGTGTAATTTCGCTTTATTTATTAAATTTTGATTAATTTTATCATATTTTTTTGCAATTATTTCATTATTAAACCCAAAAATATCGGCCGTTATAACTTTACCTAACAATGAATTTACATTTGCAAACAATCTTATAGGAGAAATTTGTAGATTATTATTTTTTTTCTTAATTGATAAATCAATAATTTGGCTTTCTATTTGAACTTTTGGCAAATTTTCTGCATTTTTCACTTTAAAATCATATTTTTTTAATTTTTTTGAACGA
>CALWCW010000005.1 GCA_944376495.1 uncultured Clostridia bacterium
TGATGATATTAGAAAATTTTGCAAGGAACTTAAAAATCTATTTAAGAGAGAAGAATTTAAAACAAAACGCATTCGCCAAACTCGTTGGAGTAAGTGCAACTTGTGTTTCAAAATGGTTACTACAACAAAGAGAACCAACACTAAGTAATATTTACAAAATTACTGAGGTTTTAAATTGTTCATTTGAAGATTTAATAAGTTAAAATCAAGTTTTTGTTAATAAATAATTGAACGAATGATAAAAAATTCCCCTTTAGTTTATTATCGTCTTTTTTGCATTATATGTCAAAGGTTTTTTGTCATTTTTTTATAAATTAAAATATAATAAAATATTGACAAAAAGTTTATTTATTGTTATACTTAAACAAAGTAATGTAGTATTTACTTTTAAAATAATCAAAATGGCGGGTTAAACTTAGTAGGTTTATAATAATCTTATTAGAGAAAAGGTGGTTGGTGAAAACCTAAAGAGGTTATAAAATCGAATTACACTTAACTCAAGTTTTGCGTATGTCCACGAACGGACTAATGAGTATTGTTTTAATAATCTATTTAAGTTTTAGTTAATTTAGAAATGTAAATGATTAAAAACAATAGAAATTAGGTGGTAACACGAAAGCACACTTCGTCCTAATCTTTAGGGAGTGTGCTTTTTTAAATACAATTTTTAAAATTAATAAAAATTATAAGGAGGGAACAGTGGAAAAAGAATTTATTTTAATAATGCCAAGTATAAAGGATAGGATTGATTGGCTTGAGTATTACAAAGAGTTTAAAAAGGTCAATCCCGATAGTAATCCGCTTGATTATAGACTAGGTCAAGATTATGAGCAGTGGTTAAGCGAGAAAGAAGATGAAAGCAAAGGATTAAATTTGCAGGAGGGAAGAGTTCCTTCATCTGTGTATCTTTTAAAAATAAAGGGCAATGATAGAATTTTAGGTCATGTATCTATAAGACATAGCATTGATAATGAGTTTTTAGAAAAAGTTGGAGGTCATATTGGTTATGGAATAAGACCTTCAGAAAGAGGAAAAGGTTATGCTAAAATTTTATTAAATCTTGCACTAACATTTTGTAAAGAACTCGGTATAGAAAATGTAATGATTACTTGCAAGAAAAACAATATACCAAGTGCAAAATGTATTAAAAGTAATGGGGGAATTTTGCGTGACGAAATAAATTATAAAGGTGAAGATTTTAATAGATATGATTTCAAACTGGATTAAAATCAAAAACTAAATTTTTATGAAATCTTATTAAAAAATAAGGCGAGATTATTTTAAGAAGATTTAGAAAAAAAAGTATATTTAGAAAAAATAACAAAAAAATCATTAAAAATAATGAAAAAAATTAAAAATCATTAAAAAATTATAAAAGGAGATTAAAATGGAAATTAATACAAACCTATTTAATGAATTAAAAGAACGTGGACTTTTATATCAATGCACAGATGAAGAAGCATTAAAAAAGATGTTAGAAAGCGGTGAAAAAATTGCTTTATATGAAGGAACTGACCCTACAGCAGATAGCCTTCATATTGGTCATTGCGTGCCTTATGTTATATTAAGACGTTTTCAAAAGGCTGGACATAAAGTTTATTTATTAATGGGCGGTGCAACTGCATGTATTGGAGACCCATCTGGAAGAAGCGAAATAAGAAAGATTATGACCAAAGAAAATATACAAGAAAATATAGATAAAATAAAAGAAACTTTGAAGGTTTTTCTTGATTTTGAAGGAGAAAACAAGGCGGAAATTGTAAATAATTATGATTGGTTTAAAGATTTTTCTTATATTGATTTTATGCGTGATATAGGACAACATTTTAATGTCAATGAAATGCTGTCAAGCGAAATCTATGATAATCGTTTAAAAGAAGGCGGGTTGACTTTCTTTGAAATGGGCTATATGCCAATGCAGGCTTATGACTTTGTTCACTTAAATGAAAAATATGGTTGCTCTCTTGAGTGGGGCGGTGCTGACCAGTGGGGAAACATAGCAGCAGGTGTAAAACTTGCAAGAAAATTAAGTTTTGCAGACAATAAAAAAAGAACTATGATTGGTGCTACAAATCCTCTTTTGTTGACTCCAGAAGGTAAAAAAATGGGAAAGACAGAAAAAGGTGCGATTTGGATTGATAAAGATAAGATTTCTGCGTTTGATTTTTATCAAGGAATTTATCAAACTCCTGATGCTTGCGTAGAAATGATGTTTGCCCTTTTTACCGATGAACCAATGGAAAAGGTTCGCACTCTTATTAAAGAAGATATTGTTCAAGCAAAAAAGATGCTTTGCTTTGAGATAACAAAATTCGTTCGTGGAGAGGAAGATGCTGTTAAAGCAAGAGAAATGAGTGAAAATCTTTTTACGCAAGGCGGAGATGATGCCCCAACTTTTGAACTTGCACATGATGAATTAGAAAACGGAATAAACATCTGTGATTTACTTTTCATGACAAAACTTGCACCGTCAAAGAGTGAAGCTCGACGGCTTATACAAGGAGGAGCAATTACTTTAAAAGGTGAAAAAATAAGCGATTTTAGTTTAATAATTTCAAAAAATGATTTTGAAAATAGTTCTTTATTAATAAAAAAAGGAAAAAAGAATTTTATTAAAGTTATTTTAGTTTAATGTGATATTTAAAAGATTATAATTAAAATAACAAATAATGTTGATTGTGTTAGAAAACATATGAAGTCGGTTAGATTGAAAAATTAAGGTAAAAATTATGAATTTTACGAAAAATATTGAAATAATTGAGAAAAAATCAAAATTTTATGGATATTTGCTTCAATGTTCCACAGAACAAGAAATAAAAGAATGCTTGACTTTGTTAAAGAAAGAACACAAGAAAGCAACTCATATTTGCTGGGCTTGTCGTCTTAAAAATCCTTTTTGTGAAAAAGCTGTTGATGATGGAGAACCAAGCGGAACAGCAGGGCGACCAATTTTAAGTGTTTTGCAAAAGAAAAATGTTGAAAATGTGTGTGTGTTTGTGGTTAGATACTTTGGTGGGGTCAAGTTAGGTGCAGGCGGACTTGTTCGAATTTATGCGAAAGTTACATCTGAACTTTTTAAATAATTTATCATAAATTGACACATTTTTTTAAAAAAACTTAAAAAGAATTTGATTTTATTAATATTTTATTATAATCTAATTATAATTCTTAAACAAAATAGATTATTTAATTAAATGGTTTGTTACTTTAGAAGGAGAAATTTTGAAAACTATAACTGAAATAAAAAAAGTTGGAAAGGGAGAAAGATATAAGCTTTTTTTAGATGACGAATTTTTTGGCATTTATGAAGCAGAAATCTTGGCAAGATACTCACTTAAAACTGGTGAAAGTTATGATGAAGGTTTCTTTGAAACTTTAATGCTAGAAAATGGAGATTATGCCTGTTTTAATCGTGGGCTTTTATCTTTGGAAAAAAGTTCAAAGACAAAGAAAATGCTAATTCAATATCTTAAAGAAAAGGGCTATCCCAAATCTTCAATCGATAAGGCGGTAGATAAATTAGTTGATTACGGTTATGTCAACGATGAAAGTTTTTGCGAAAATTATATTTTATCTTACAAAAGTGTAAAAAGTAAAAAGAAACTAAAGTATGATTTATTAACTAAAGGAGTGTCAGAAGAAGTTATTGAGCAAAAATTAAATGAATTACTTGATGATGAATGTGAAAAAGAAAAATGTCTTAAATTTGCAGAAAAATTTATGAAAAATAGAGTTTTTGATTTAAAAAACAAACAAAAGTTTTATAATCACTTGGCTAGTAAAGGATTTGATTATTCTCTAATTTCTAACATTTGGGAAGAAATTTCAAATGGGAAGTAATATAAATACATTTATTTTAGTTTTAAACAATTAAAAAACATAAATTAAAAATTTTCGTCAAAATATATGGTTATTATATTTTGGCGATTTTTTATAAATAATTTCAGACAAAACATTTAAAAAAATAAAAACTTAATTTATATTTATTACTCACTAAATAATGAATAAACAGTTCAATATTAATTATACTAATAGCGAAAAAATGTTTAAAAATGGGCAAAAGGGAGATAATTATGAGAAGAAATCAATATGCAGAGGAATTAAATAAAAGAGTAGAATCTGTCGAAAAGAAACATGGAGATTATATTTCTTATGTTTTAAGTGAAAATTTTTCTGACATTCATCATATTATGGTAGTAGAGGAAGATTTTCAATTAGACAAAGTCTATAATGAACTAAAAGATCTTGAAAAAGCCGACCTAATAGATTATTTTAAAAAGGAACAAGATGAACGACCAAATAAGAAGAGGAGAAATTTATTATGCTGATTTAAGCCCTGTTGTTGGAAGTGAACAGGGAGGGGTTCGTCCTGTCTTAATATTGCAAAATGATATTGGAAACAAATATTCACCAACAGTTATAGTTTCAGCTATCACAAGTCAACTTGGTAAAGCGAAATTGCCAACGCATATTGAACTGCCTGCCGATAAATATAATTTACCAAAAAATTCGGTTGCACTTTTAGAACAAATACGAACATTGTATAAGAGGAGATTACAAGAAAAAGTTACAGTTTTATCTCCAGAAAAAATGAAAGAAGTCAATAAAGCACTTTTGATTTCACTGGGGTTTTAACTTTTTGATATAAAAAAAACCATGTAAGATTGGGGTGCACCCCAAAAGTTGGACAAAAATTTAATTAAATATTATTCATAAAGTGGTTGGATGTCATTATTTTTTTGGTTAAATCATTAAAATCTTTAACTCTAACAACTCCGTTTGGAACCACAAGGTTCTTG
>CALWCW010000006.1 GCA_944376495.1 uncultured Clostridia bacterium
ATGTTCCGCCTCTGTCACATACCCAACCTGTGAAACTATAGCCAGTTCTTGATGGTGCTGATAGTAGTGATAATGATGAACCATAATTTACTGACCCAGTTGAATTATTTTCACCATTTCCTTTTACGTAAATGACATCATATCTTTCTGCACGCCAATTTGCTGTAAAAGTTACACTAGTTCCATTGCTACCATAATCAGGAACAGTGTATGATTGTCCTGCTGAATATGTCGAACCATTATATGTCCAACCAGTGAATACATGTCCTGTTCTTGATGGTGTTGGGAGATTAAAAGTATCGCCATAACTAACGGATTTTGGCGAACCACTCACACTCCCTCCATTTGCATTGAAATTTATTGTATAGCTTTCTTTTGTCCATCGGGCTACAAGAGTATGATCTGCTGCGTAATCTATTGTTGAAGAATTTGTTACTATGTTCCCAAACCGATACCACCCATTAAACATATAACCTGTTCTTGTTGGATCGCTAGGGAGTGAATAATTATCATAATAATATCCACCCCTTGTAGATACTGAAGAGCCGCCTTGAGAATCAAAAGAGTATGAAATATACATTGGATGATAAATAGCCATAAAACACATATATACTTGTTTACTTCCGTCAAAAATACTATGAGAAAGAGTATAAGTTGTTGTTGTAGTAGTACTGCCAGTTGTTAAAGCGACATAAGATGGATATGTCCACGAAGAACTCGAACCAGAATAAATTATATATGGTTGATAGCCGATAAAACCTTGTGCAGCAACAGAAGAAAAGGTTAATGTTAAATCAATTCCTCCTGACCATTTATTATTATCAACTTTATATGTTCCTGATCCAGAAGCAGTAGAAACCGATGAACTGCCACTATATGAAGTGCTACCACTATCACTCGAAGATACAGAGATATTTAGTGTTCCAGGGGCATTAAAATGATAATTACCGCTTTGACTTGTATATGTCCCAGATTTATGACTAGAATAGAGACTTGAGTTGGTATTAGCCCATAATGCTCTTAAGGTTATATTTAAAGTGGAGTGACCTGCTGAAGTTTCATTAACTGGTGACGAAGGAGCAAGAAAATAGATGCCTATACCTAGGGTTAGTAAGAGAAAAGTAATTACTACTATATGTAAAAGGTTATTTTTGACAAAATTTTTCATAACTCCTCCATTTTCATTTTTATGATACCACAATCCCCCCCCCCGCAGTCAAGAGAAATGACGTCATGTAAATATGATTTTAATTTATTATGCTATATATTTAATAATTTTATTAATAATTTTCTATTTTTTAATTTCTATTCAACCTTGAAAATTTAAAAAAGTTATTTTAAAGTAAAAACTGTCAAAATATGCTAAAATTATCATTTTGGGCGTGTTTTTATATGTATTTTTTCATTTTTTTAGTCAATTATTTTAAAGTGAGGTTGAAATGAAGTATATTATAGGCTTTTTTAGTGCCATTGTTTTGGCTTTAATTTTTATTCTTTGTCCAATGCAAACTGAAACGACAGTTGAATATTTAAGGATTCATATTAGGGCAAATTCAAATTCAATTGAGGACCAAAATGTAAAATATATGGTTAAAGATGCAATTGTGGAAGCATTAATACCAATTTTAAGTGATATTGAAAGTTTTGACGAGGCAAAAAAAGTCGTTCAAAGTAATTTTGGACTTATAGAAAATGTTGCAAATGGAGTGTTAAAAAGCGAAGGATTTACATATTCAAGCAAAGCAGATATAAGAAATGAATATTTTCCATCACGAACTTATGAAAATGTAACTTTGGAAGAAGGCTATTATGATGCCCTTATTTTAGAACTCGGTGATGGGGTGGGAGATAATTGGTGGTGCATTGTTTTTCCTGCCTTTTGCTTCACAAAATCGCAAAATTTCAACAATATTGTATATATTTCACGAATTTGGGAGATAATTAAAAGTGTAACATAGGAGGAAAAATGAAAAGAAAATTAATGTTATTACTTTCACTTTTGTTTATTTGTTGTATTTCTTTTGCTGGGACAATGGCGACATTCAAGATGAATAATGATTATTCGCAAGAAATTGTGTCAACCGAAGCGGCAACAACGACAGCAGAGAATAGAACAATTCAAACAAAACTTAAAAGATGGGGGTATTACAATGGAGCAGTTGATGGCATCTATGGTTCTCAAACTAGACAAGCCGTACGCTATTTCCAAAGCAAAAATGGGCTTGCAGTTGATGGTATAGTCGGGCCAAAAACTGCCGCCGCTTTAGGTATGACTCTTTCAAGTCAAAAAACATCTCAATCTTCTAGTGATTTAGAACTTCTTGCTAAATGTGTTTATGCAGAAGCTAGAGGAGAGCCTTATACAGGGCAGGTTGCAATCGCTGCTGTTGTTTTAAATAGAGTTAAAAGTTCGTCATTTCCAAATACAATAGCGGGTGTTATCTATCAACCTTATGCTTTTACGGCTGTAAGTGACGGACAAATAAATTTAACACCTAATAGCACTGCATATAAAGCCGCTCAAGATGCTTTGAATGGATGGGACCCTACATATGGTTGTCTTTACTATTATAATCCAGCAACCGCAACTAGTTCTTGGATTTGGTCAAGACAGACAGTCGTAACGATTGGTAATCATGTATTTGCTTTATAGGAGGTTAAGAAATGAGTGATGTATTACAAGTTAAGCAGAAATCTAAAGATATTAGAAATGATGAAATAAATGAAAATAGCACAATAAGTCAAATAAACAACAAAAATCGTGCAATAAAAAAGAAAAATGGTGCAATTATAGGATTATCAATCGCAACAGGTATTTTAGCCCTTTCAACTATTGGACTTGGAATTGGTTTTGGAATTTCGCAATCTAATTCTATGAATTATCAAAATAGTTTGGAGAGTGTTTATAAAAGTAATTTTTATAGTATGCTTGATAGTGTAAATAATCTTGAAACAAAACTATCTAAAACTCTTGCTTCCGATTCTTCGACTTATCAAAGAAAAACTCTTTTAGAGGCTTCAAAAAATGCTAGTGAAGCCGAAATTTCTGTATCTTTTTTACCATTAAGTCAAAGCGATATTCAAGATACAATAAAACTAACAAACCAAATTTCTGGCTACACTTCGACTTTGGCTGATAAAATTGCGTCAGGAGAAAATCTTGATGAAGATGATAAGGCAACTTTAGAAGATATAGAACAAAGTATTATGCAATTAAAAAATCAACTAAATGAGTATGCAAGAAAGTTGAATAGTGGTGTTTCAATTTTAGAATCTTCAATGGAAATTGATAGTAATTCAAATGAATTTTCTAAAGCATTATCATTAAATGGTGATAATAGTATTGAGTATCCTACAATGATTTATGATGGTCCTTTTTCTGATTCGGTCGTAAATACTACAGTTAAAGGATTAAAGGGAAACAAAATTACAAAGACTGAAGCAATGCAAGATGTCCAAAAATATTTTAAAGAAGCAGTCGATGTAACCTACGAAAGTGAAACAAAAGGTAAATTTGAAACATATAATTTCCGTGTTAAAAATTCTGATGAAGAAATGTTATATGTTCAAGTAACCCAAGTTGAAGGACACATTTTGACTATTAGCGGTGCAGGGGAAGAAGGTGAACAAAGCATTGATATTGAACAAGCACGTTCTATTGCTCTTGATTTCGCTAAAGAAAATGGCGTTGAAAATGCAGAGATTGTTTGGAGTGATACAATTGAAAATGATGTCTATTTTAATATTGCTCCGCTACAAAGTGGAATTGTTCTTTATCCAGACCTTGTTAAAGTGAAAATAAATTTAACGAGCGGAACTATTGTGGGGTATGATGCCACTTCATATTTTACAAATCATACTACCAGACAACTTGAAAAGGGGAGTTTGACATTGGAAGAGGCAAAAGCAAAGGTTGGAAGTGATTATACAGTTAAGCAGTCACGTTTGGTTTTATCACCACTTGACTACAATAGGGAAGTAGTTTGTGTTGAAGTTGAAACGACTAAAGGAGAAAATACATATTATTTCTTCTATAATGCAAGTTCTGGAGAACTTGAAAATGTTTTAAAGGTTATTGAAACAGACAATGGCAATCTTTTAATGTAATTTATAAATGATAAACGCATTTAATAAATGATAAACACTGATAAATTCAATTTTAAAAACTTAAAATAACTGGGGTAAATCCCTAACAAACGTGAAAAATCAATTGATTCAAAAATTTATGACTATAATAAATATAGCAAATGCAAAAATAACAGACAAAAAAACGAAAAAAGCAATCTATTTAAGATTGCTTTTTTTGATTTAATAAAGTGGAACAATAAAAAGATTGAAGGGTAGTCAATTCTATCAGCAAAATTTCTTCAATATTTTTTATGTTCTATTATTCAGCATCTCCTGCTTCAGCTTTATCTGCAAGAGCTTTTTCATAAGCTTCTAAAACAGCCTTTTTGATTTCTTCTCTTGTTTCAGTTTTGATTGGGTGAGCGATGTCTTTATGTTTTCCATCATCAGTTTTTTTGCTTGGCATTGAAATGAAAAGCCCATCTTTTCCATCAATAACTTTTATATCATGGACTACAAAACATTCATCAATAGTAATTGAAGCAATTGCCTTTAATTTAGTTTCTTCTTTAATTCTTAATCTAACATCAGTAATTTTCACGTGTCTTATCCTACCTTTTAATTTTACAATAAATTTAGTCATTTTGACTATATGTTTATTCTACTATTTTTTTTAAAAAAATACAAACAATTTTCACATTTTTTTATAAAAAATACAACTTATTTTAATAAAAATCATAAAAAAAGATATGAATTATGTTTATAATGGCACAAACATCTATTATAAGTTTCATAACAAAACGTCTATAAGACCTATTTTATTGTTGCATGGCTGGAGTTGTGATGGAACAATTTTTGACGATTTAATTAAAAAATTTCCTGAAAAATCTTTTTTAACAGTTGATTTTCCTCCTTTTGGCAAAAGCGATAAAGATATTAAAAATTGGAACATATTTACATATGCAAGTATGCTCATGTCTTTGCTTGATTTTTTACATTTAGATAAATGCGACATTCTTTGTCATTCGTTCGGTGGCAGAGTTGCTTTGCTTCTTTGTGGTATAAAGTGTTCATATGTCGGGTCGTGCATATTTGTTGATAGTGCTGGATTAAAACCTAAACGTTCCTTAAAATATTATCACAAAGTTTTAAAATATAAATTAAATAAAAAACTTGGCAAAAGCACTTTAAATATGGGCTCAAAAGACTATTTAGCACTCTCCCCTAATATGCGGCCTATATTTAATAGCATTGTAAACACTCATCTTGATGATTATTGTAGATTTGTAGATTGCAAAACTTTGATTGTTTGGGGAAAGAAAGATAAGGAAACTCCGCTTTATATGGCAAAAAGGCTTAACAAAAAAATTAAGGGGTCAACTCTTAAAATCATTGAAGAAGGTGGCCATTTTTCTTTCATTGATTGTCCTTTTGAGTTTTATCGTATTGTTAAAGAATTTTGGGAGGATTTATGGTATATGTAAGCACGGCAATTTGTGAAATTGTTTACCTAGTTTGGAGTTATTTCTTTTTAAAAAATTATCAACTTCTTGGCTATAACATAAAATCCTTTCTAGTTTCAATTTACTCGTTTCAATTTGGCTTTGGAGATAAAAACAAGTTGGTTTGGACAAAAAGAATGACAAGATTTATAATTTTATATTTTATCTTGTCAACAGGTCTATTCTTTTTAGTTAATTATTTTGTTAAAAGTTTGCCTCTTGTATTTCTTAATTATATTATCATATTCATATTTGCACATATTTTCATTGTTCTTGTTCATTTTTTGCTTTTGCCATTAGAACTTTTAATTAAAAAATATTATATTGCAAAAGCAAGGCGAAAACTTGAAAAACTTAATGTTATTAAAATAGGCATAACTGGAAGTTATGGCAAGACTTCAACAAAAAACATTTTAACTTGCATGCTTGAAAAGGAATTTAAAGTATGCACTACCCCAAAAAACTACAACACAGAGATGGGACTTACAAAAACAATTTTAAATAATTTGGATGACCATGATATTTTAATTGCTGAAATGGGAGCAAGGCACGTTGGTGATATAAAAGCATTGACAAAAATAGTTCAACCTAACTATGCAGTTTTGACAACTATTGGAAAACAACATATTGAAACTTTTAAGTCTATTGAGAATATTGAGAAAACGAAATTTGAACTCGCAGAAAATGTAGCAGAAAATGGCATAGTTGTATTTAATGGAGATAGCCCTTCAAACTTAAAACTATACAAAAAATATAAAGGAATTAAGTATTTAACTTGCGATGAAAAGGGATTTTGTTATGCAAAAAACATAAAAATTGATACAAATGGTAGTAATTTTGATTTAATTATTGATAAACAAACATTGAAAGTTTCGACAAAACTTTTAGGTAAGGGAAATATAGATAATATTGTTACTTCTGCGTGTCTTGCTTATCTTTTGGGAATAAAGAATAACGATTTAATTTCTGCTATAAAGATGCTTGAGCCTACCCCGCATAGACTTCAACTTATTAACAATAATTATATGACAATTATAGATGATTCATATAATTCAAATCTTACTGGAGCAAGTCAGGCTCTTGAGGTTTTGTCTATGTTTGATGGTCAAAAGATTGTTGTCACCCCGGGACTTGTCGAAATGGGTATAGACCAATCTGAAGCAAACTTTATGTTAGGAACTTTGATTGCCGATGTTGCTGACTATATTATAATTATGAATGAAATTAATAAAAATTATATACTTTCTGGTGCAATTTCGCATAATTTTGATAAGAATAAGATTTATTTTTGTTCTAATAGAAAGAAACAAAAGGAATTGTTGCAACTTTTGACCACTAAAGATTGTGTTGTCTTATTTGAAAATGATTTACCTGACAACTATAAATAAAAGGAGTTTTTATGAAAAATGTGGCTGTTATTTTTGGCGGTAAAAGTGTTGAGCATGACATTTCAATTATAACCGCATTGCAAACGATGAAAAATATAAGCAAAAATTATAAACTTTATCCAATTTATATCAAACCTGATGGAAAATTTATTATTGCTGAAAATTTAACAGATGCTAAAACTTATCTTAATTTTAATAAAAATGTTCGAAAAGCCAAAGTTGTGTCTTTTTTGCTTGGCACCCCGACATTAATGATAATGAAAAATGGGAAAGTTAAAGAATATGTCAATATAGACTGTGCCATTCTTTGTAATCATGGTCATGGTGGCGAAGATGGTTCGTTGCAAGGATTACTTGAACTATGTGAGATTCCTTACTCCTCTTGTGATGTCCGCTCAAGTGTTTTGTGTATGGATAAGGTTTTAACTAAAATAATGCTTAAAAATGCAAAGATAGCATCTCCAACATATGTTTATTTTGACATTTGCCAATATAAAGCAAGAAAAATCAATATTTTAAAAAATATAGTTGACCAAATCAAATTCCCTTGCATAGTCAAACCCGCAACTTTAGGAAGCAGTATTGGTATTAACGTATGCGAAAATGAACAAGAGCTTATTTCATCAATTGATGATGCGTTTGTTTATGATGATAAAATTATTGTCGAACAATTTGTTTCTAAAGCAAGAGAGTTTGCCTGTGCGGTTTTCAAAATTGATGATAAGTTGTTTACTAGCAAAGTTCAAGAGATGAAGAAAGGAAAAATTTACACTTTCCAGGAAAAATATCTTTGTCAAAAAGAAAGAGAGGTTCGAGAAATCACAAAACAACTTGATGAAAGAATAAAAAAATATGCTATGGCCTCTTATAGTGCGTTGCAATGTGATGGAATTGTTCGGGTTGATTTTCTTTATAATGAAAAACAAAACAAGTTATATGTAAATGAATTAAATAGCATTCCAGGTTCACTTGCTTTTAATTTGTTCTCATCTTCTTTTGTTGATTTAATTAATTCGCTAATAAGCGAAGCAATATCTAGAAATGAAAAGAAAAAACAGATTTGTTACGAATTTAACTCACAGGCAATTGAAAATTATATTGCAATGACAGACCATTTGAAATATAAAATGTCCTAAATTTTTCACTTTCTAATTGCTTTGTTATTGATGAAATTTATTTTATAGCAAGATAAATTTTTTAAAATAATAATGTTTTTAAAGTAAGTTTTTAATTTGTTACTTTTTATGTTTTTCATGATAATTAAGCAAAAATGACAAAAAAACGTAAAATTTTTAATAAAAAACCTTAAAAAACTTTAAATTTTAATTAAAAATTTTTTATTTACAACAATAAAACATTTGTTTTGGGTTTAAAAAAATGTGATTTTATTCAATATGCTATTCAGAAATTTATGATTTTACAATAACAACATATAAAAATAGAGAGATTTGCATTTTTATATTTTTTTGTTTTTTCTTGTCATTCTGGTCTAAAAAAGTAAAATTTTTATTAAATAATACTAAAGATTAAAAAAAGGAGTAACTATGCTTTTTAAAGATTTAATTCAAAACGTTGAACTTCGTTCATATTCACCAAGTCTTGACAATGTAGAAATTTCAGATATTAAAATTGATAGCAGACTTGTAAAAAAGGGTGATTTATTTATTGCTTTAAGCGGAACAAATTACGATGGGAATAATTTTATTGATGATGCGATTGCAAATGGTGCTTCAATAATTATGACCGATAAAGATTTGCATGGAGAAAATTTTGTTCGTGTGCTGTCTGCTAGAAAGGCTTATGCAATGACGTGTAAAAACTTCTTCGGAAGAGCATGTGACCAAATGAAAATTGTTGCGGTGACAGGGACAAATGGGAAAACCACTATTTGTAATACCGTCAAAGACATGTTAAAATCTACAGGTGCAGTTGTAGGAACAATTGGAACTCTTGGTGCCTCTTTTAACAATAAAACAATAGATACGGGTTTTACGACACCAGACCCATACATTCTTCATAAAGTTTTTGCCGAGATGAAAGAGGGCGGAGTTGAATATGTTGTGATGGAGGCATCCGCTCATGCGTTAGCACTTGAAAAACTAGAAGGTATAAATTTTGAAGTTGGTGTTTTAACTAATATAACCGAGGACCATCTTGATTTTTTCAAAACTATGAAAGAATATGCCAAAGCAAAATATAAACTTTTTGAAAGAGGAAGAACAAAACAAGGAATTGTTTGTGATGATGATGCTTATTGTAAATATCTATTATTAAACTCCAAAATACCCATTTTATCATATGGGCTTTCTGATGGTGCTGTTATAAATGCATATGAAATTGTCAAAACATTCAATGGGACACGTTTTAAATGTGACTATGCGGGTGAAAAACAAAATTTTGAAATGGGGCTTGTTGGAGATTATAATATAAAAAATGCTTTGGCTAGTATAGCAATTTGTAAAAACCTAGGTATTCCATTTGAAAAAATTAGGTCTGGATTAAAGTGTGTGAAATTCCCTGAAGGTCGTTTTAACGTAATAAAAATGGGGAAAACAAACATTATTGTTGACTACGCTCATACTCCTGATGGACTTGAAAATGTTTTGCAAACAGCAAAAGATTTAAGTGACGGAAAGGTTGTTGCAGTTTTTGGATGTGGTGGAAATAGAGATAGAATGAAAAGGGCTTTAATGGGGCAAATTGCAGAGCAGAATGCTGATAGGGTAATTTTAACGAGTGATAACCCTAGATTTGAAGACCCAATGAGTATAATTAGAGATATTAAGGCAGGAATGATTAGCAAAAGGGTAACCATTATAGAGAATCGGAAAAAGGCAATTGAGTATGCACTAGAAAAGTATAATAATGGCGAAACTATAATAATTGCGGGCAAAGGAGCGGAAAAATATCAAGACATCATGGGGAAGAAGATTCCATACAATGATTACGACGTGATTTACTCTTTTATAAATAGTCATGAAAAGGCAAATAAAGAAGCAAGTTTAAATGAAGGTGAAAATGATTTATAAATAAAAAAACTATGTAAATTCATAGTTTTTTTGTTATCTTAATTTTATCATTTTTGATTAATTTATTATCAATTCTTGCAAAATTTTTAATTTTTTTGCGTATTTTTTATGTTTTTAATAGTTTTTTTATTAAATTTTAATCAATTTATCAAATTTCATTAAAATTATAATATAAGAATTTTTTGAATTATGTCTATTAAAATTTAATATTTTACAAAGAATATAAATATATTAAATTTAAGGAGAAAAAGATGTTAAATTATATTTTAGTCTTTTTGACGGCTTTAGCATTATCAATTATTTTGGGCTTTCCTATTCTATCTTTGTGCAAGAAATTTCATCTTTCTCAAACAATACTCCATTATGTGGACAAGCATTCGGGAAAAAGTGGGACTCCAACTATGGGTGGCTTTATTTTTATTGTGGCGTCTTTTATTTCTAGTCTTTTCTTTTTGAAGGAGGATGGCTATTTTGCTTTACTTATCTTGCTTACAATGTTTGGTTATGGATTACTAGGATTTTTAGATGATTTTATTAAAATCAAATATCATAAAAATGAAGGATTGAAGCCTTACCAAAAAGTTATTGGACAAGTTGGAATTGCTTTGATTATTGCCATTTTCGCTTATTTTAAAATTGGAAGTGAACTAGACTTTTTTGGGTTAAAACTTGATTTGGGACTATTTATTATTCCTTTTATTGTGATTTTTTATGTCGCAGTTACTAATTCTGTTAATTTGACTGATGGACTTGATGGACTTGCTAGCGGAACAAGTGCCATGTATCTTTTATTCTTTGGACTTATAGTTGCAATTTGTGGATTTGGCTATAATAACGCCATTATATCTTTTGCAATGGTAGGGGCTCTATTTGGCTTTTTGCTTTTCAATGGATTTCCTGCAAAGATTTTCATGGGAGATACTGGTTCGCTTGCACTTGGGGGACTTATTGCATCTCTTGCAGTCTTTACAAAACTTGAATTGATATTGCCTATTATTGGTATTTTATATGTTCTTACCGCACTATCCGACGTTTTGCAAGTTGGTTATTATAAAAAAACTCATAAACGAATTTTCAAAATGGCTCCACTCCATCATCATTTTGAACAATGTGGTGTGCATGAAAATCGAATTGTCGCAGTATATATAGTTATAACAATGGTATGCGGATTTATTGCACTCATTGGATATTTATTTGCGTGGGGAGTTATATGAAATTAAAACTAAAAGGCAAACGTGTATTGGTCTATGGAATGGTGATAAGTGGGCAGTCAGCTTGCCGACTTCTTCATGATAAAGGTGCATGTGTATCTGTCTATGATGACGAACAAAGATTTAGCAATATTTTTAATTATGAACAAAATCCCTTAATGAAAAATTATGATTTGATTGTTATAAGTCCAGGAATAAAAATGATTGGCAATCAAGTCATTTCTCATTTTATTATGAATAAAACGCCTTTGATTAGCGAACTAGACCTTGGCTATCTTTTTTGCAAAGGGAAAATAATAGGAATTACTGGAACAAATGGGAAAACAACTGTCACTTCTCTAACTGGTGAAATTTTCAAAACAGCGGGCAAAAAAACTTTTGTCTGTGGGAATATAGGACTTCCTATTACATCAATTGCTGAAAAAAGTGATAAAGAAAGTTTTGTTATTTGTGAAGTAAGCAATTTTCAACTTGAGGGTAGTAAGTTCTTTTGTGGTGATGAGGTTTGTGTTTTAAATTTAGCACCTGACCATATAGATAGACATGGAAGTTATGAAGAATATATCCGAGTAAAAAGCAAAATTATTGCAAATAAGAATAGACAAAAAGTAGTATTGAATTTTGATGATGATATGGTTAATAAATTAAAAATTTCAAAAAAAGTGCTATTTTTTTCAAAAAAAGTGTTAAATAAAGGTGTTTTTATAAGAAATAATGCAATTTATTATAATAAAACCAAAATTATATCTTTAAATGATATTCCTCTTTTTGGAGAGAAAAATTTAGAAAATGTCTTGGCAAGTGTGGCACTTGCGGTCAACTATAAGATAAAGCCTTCGCTTATTAGAAAGGCAATTTTGGATTTTAAAGCACCGCCTCATCGCTTGGAGTATTTGGGAGAAGTAAACGGTGCTTCAGTTTTTGATGATTCAAAGGCAACCAATATCTCTTCTGCTATATCTGCTATAAACTCATTAGGTGAAAATGGGCTTGTAATATTGCTAGGTGGACAAAATAAAGATTGTGCTTTTGATGAAATTTTCAATAAGAAATATAATTTTGAAAATATTTTATGTTTTGGGCAGGCTGGACAAGAAATTTTTGATTGTGCAGTGAAATATGGTTATGAGCCTTTGCTTTTCCCGACCATGAAAGCGGCAAGTTATTATGCAAAAAATAATGCTAGTGCAGGACAAAAAATACTACTTGCTCCAGCATGTGCAAGTTTTGATGAATTTGCCTCTTATTCTGTTCGTGGTGAAGTCTTTAAGGAGATTATGTTTGGAACTTTTGAAAAAATCGAAATGTCGTAAAGACATTATAATAATTTGCGTTCTCGTGCTTGCACTTGTGGTTTTTGGGTGCATAATGGTTTATAGTGCAAGTTATTATAGTGCTCAATATCATTTCAATAATAAATATTTTTTCCTCTTCAAACAAATCATGGGTGTTGTCCTTGGTATTTGTGCAATGACTTTCTTTATCTTTTTCGACTATCACCTGCTCGCAAAATATAAATGGTGGATTATTGGCTTAACAATTTTACTTCTCCTTTTAGTTTTTGTTCCAGGACTTGGAATGGAAAGTTATGGTGCAAAAAGATGGGTATCTATTTTAGGATTTTCTATTCAACCGTCAGAAATTGCAAAATTTGCTCTAGTTATTTTTACTGCTTCGTATATGTCAGAAAATCATGAAAAAGTTAAAACATTAAAAGGACTTATGCCTGTCCTGCTTGTTGGCGGAACTCTTTGTGTGTTAATCATGCTAGAACCAAGCATGAGCGTCACAATGTGTATTGGGTTTGTAACTCTTTTCATGTTGATTATAGGTGGAATGAGCAAAAAACACACCATGATGTTTTCAATTCCTGCTGGTGCAATGGTCCCTTTACTGATTGTTTTGGAACCATATAGATTAAAAAGGTTGATGGCTTTTATTGACCCTTGGGCATCGCCACAAGGAGAGGGATTTCAACTTATTCAGTCTTTATATTCACTAGGTGATGGTGGTTGGTTTGGAGTTGGGCTTTTTAATTCAAGACAAAAATATCTTTTCTTGCCTTTTGCTGAATCTGATTTTATCTTATCTATAATTGGAGAAGAAATAGGATTTATTGGGACAACTATTTTAATGGCAGTATTTTTATTTTTGGTCTATAGACTTATAAAAATTGCATTAGGCGCAAAAGATAGATTTGGTGCTATGCTTGTAAGCGGAGTTGCTTTTATAATTGCTGTTCAAACGCTATTAAATATAGCAGTTGTTACAGGTTCTATTCCACCAACTGGACTTCCGCTCCCGTTTATTTCAAGCGGTGGAACTTCTGTCATGGTCTTTATGGCGGGAATAGGAATTTGTATAAATGTTTTAAGACAAAGTAAGGGTGAGGATGTTAAAATAATAAACAAATTTAAGCAAAAAACAAAAAAGCTTAAAATCAAAAAAGAAAAATCTAATGTTTAGAAATTAAGGAAGAAGTTTTATTTTTTTTGGTGAAAAAAAAATTATGATATCTAATGAGTAAAAATTTGGTTTAATTTGATTAATTTTTTTAAAATTTATTAAAATTTAATAAAAAACACATTATTTTTGATAAAAATCTTAATTTTTAGTGAGTTTTTAAATATAAAGTGATTAATTTTGAAAGTTATTCAATTTTGTTCACTTTTTTTCATATAACAAAATATGAGCAAGTTTTATGTGGTTGGCGGAAATAAACTGAACGGCGAAATAAAAATTGATAGTGCCAAAAACTCACTTCTTCCAATTCTGGCAAGTTGTATTTTAACAGAAGATGAAGTAGTTTTAGAAGAAGTCCCAAAGTATAGTGATGTTCTTGCAATGATTGAAATAATAAAGCATTTAGGCGGCAAGGTAGAGTGGCAAGATGATAATCTTGTGATAAATTGTAAATTTCTACATAGAAATGATGTTACAAACGAACTTGCAAGCCCAGTGCGTTCGTCAATTTTTACTCTGGGTCCTATTCTTGCACGTTTAAAACAGGCAAAAGTAAGTTATCCAGGTGGATGTGATATTGGTTTGCGTCCGATTGATTTACATCTTTCGGCGGTTAGGACAATGGGTGGGAAAGTTGTTGAAAAAAATGGCTATATTTATGCAAATGGAGAGAATATTTCTGCAAACAATATTATTCTATCCTTTTCTAGTGTTGGTGCAACAGAAAATATTATGATGCTTGCCTCTTTGACTAAAGGGGAAACTAGAATAATTAATCCAGCAAAAGAACCTGAAATAGTTGATTTACAAAATTTTATCAATAAGTGCGGTGGTTCAATAAAAGGGGCTGGAAGCAATGAAATTATAATAAATGGAGTAAAGAAACTTCATGGGTGTGAATATAAAACCATTCCTGATAGAATTGAAGCGGGAACTTTTATGATTGCAACCGCAATGTGCGGAGGAAAAGTTTTGTTAAAAGGAGGAATTAAAGAACATAATGAAGAACTTATAGCAAAACTTGAAAAATCTACTTGCAAAATAGAAGCAAATGGTGATAATATAATAGTTGAAGCGAGAAAAAGGCCAAATTCTTTTGGCGAAATAGAAACAGCGGTTTATCCGGGGTTCCCGACAGACTTGCAGGCTCAAATGATGGCACTGGCTTCAATTTCTAATGGCTATAGTCTTATTTTAGAAAATCTTTTTGAAGGAAGATTTAAGCATGCTGGCGAACTTCTTAAAATGGGTTGTGACATCAGATTTAAAAATTGCGTTTGTATCATTAAAGGCAAAGAGAAGATTTATGGTCCAGATGTAGTAAGCACTGATTTGAGAGGTGGGGCAAGTTTGGTTTTAGCGGGACTTGTTTCTGAAGGTTATACAACTATTGATAAAATTGAATTAATTGACCGAGGTTATTATAAACTTGAAGATAAATTATCAAATCTTAGAGCGAGCATTAAGAGAATTGACGAATAGTTGATAATTAAATTTGAAACTTTTATAATTAATGTTAAATTAATAGAAAAATCATAAAATAGTTAAAATTTTTCAAAAAAAAGATAAATTTTATCAAATTTAAATAAAATTATATAATTTGGTTGTTAAAGATAAAAAAGGAAATGCATGAGTAAAAGAAAAAATCTTTTTATTATTTTAGGTGTCATTATATTTTTAATAGGACTTTTAATCCTATTGTCTTTTACAGTCTTTTCTTTAAAAGAGGTAGAGATTGATTTTAGGACAAGCCAAACAAATATAACCTTGACTAGTGACGAGATTATAGAAAGTGGCGAGTTTAATTACGGCGGGTCGGTATTTTTCCATAATAAAAAGGGTTATATTAAAAAAATTGAAAGTGCTGATCCTTATATAAAGGTTATAAATATAGAAACAACATTTCCATCTAAATTTGTGGTTCACCTGGCAGAAAGGCAGGAGATTTATTCAATTTTATATAACAATCAATTCCTTATTTTTGATGATGAGTTTAAGGTTTTGAAATTGTCATCTTCAAGTGAGAACACAATGCTTATTGAAGGGTTAAGTTTTAAAAATGAAGAGGTCAAGGTTGGAGATTATTTGGTTTTTGATTATTTCCCAAATGTATATGAGATTTTATTTGAGAGAAATTATAATCTGGGACAACAAACTGCAATGATAGAAAAAATAACAGTTAAAGATGAGTTTGATGATGTTGTAAATCAAAATCAAAAAGATATTCAACTTAATCTTTATAATGGACAAACATATATAATAAAAAATAGCGAATATGGCTTTAAATATAAAATGCAACTTTTCTTGAATGTTTTTTCACAAATTTATGGTTTAATAGGTCAAAAAATTCAAGTAGAAGGAGTCGGAGAAGTCACTTTAACGAAAGATAATATTGATAATTGTCAAGTCGTTATTAATAATTATTATGATTGGACTTCATATGATGAAACTGATTGTTATTTTAATATTATCGTAAGCTGAACCAAGCACAACAAAGTTGTATTTGAGTGAGGCTGATGATTATACACACTATGTGATGAACACAATTTATTGTGTATTTTGCATATAGCAAAAATTAAAACTTAACTTGTTTAAGTTTTAACATCATATAGTTTAATATTATCGTAAGTCGAACTTGCTTGCAAGGGTGAGACTGATGGTAATTCAAACTATGTGATGAGTTGTGCGACAGCACACAAAATTCGTTAGAATTTATTAAAATTTTATGTTAATAAAATTTTAACATCACATGGTTTATATTATTCCTAATATTTAGTGTAAAAATTTGGTTTTTGGTTATTTTTTGCTATAATTATAGAAAACGGAGGTGAAATTATGAAAATATGTAACATGGAAGCTATGAAACAAATTAAACAACTTGAAGAAGAGATTAATCTTCTTGAAAGTGAAGAGAGGATGAATTGTGTTGTATCATATAAAGAAGGAGAAACAAAAACTACTCCAAATTATGATTACAAAAAGGTTCGCAAGTTAATCAATGATGCTAATGACAAGATAAGAAAGATTAAATATGCTTTGCAAGTTGTAAACGGTTCATATAAAATAGATGAATTTAATATCACTATTGCTGAAGCACTTGTATATCTTGCTCAACTTAATAATGAATATTCTCGTCTTTCTTTTTTAACTAGTAAAAATAAAATTTCAAGAAGAATAACTGCAAATGGCGTTTTGGAATATACAGAATGTCAATATAATCCTGAAGATGTAAAAAAAGACCAAAAAGAACTTCTTGCAAAAATCAGTAAACTTCAAGTTGCTATTGATAGAGCCAACTTAAATTGTTTTATAGAAATATAAAATTTATCAAATTATGTTCTTCCCTCAATCTTGGCAAAATTTTTCAAAATATGATTAAATGTTAATGTTTACGAGGAATAATGTTAATGTTTTCCCTTATTTAATTATTCGTTATTGTTTAATGTTATCGAAGAAATTATGCTTTAAGGTGAGCGTCCTAACAGGCTTTAAGATTGTAAAAACTTTGTGTTTGTCAGTTTTCTGACTTTCACTTTTGCGAAGAAGTATAGGGTTATAATCGTCTTGTCAAATCTCTATAGATAAAGGCTATAGTTTAAAATAGTAAAACAAAAAGGATAGAATTTAATGTGTTTTTATTTAGACATTTAATTATCTATCCTTTTTGTTTTTAGATTGAATGAGTTTTCGTTAAGTATTAATATTTATAAACTTTATATATTTTTTATAAAAGTTATCATTTTTTAAAAAAATGTTTATTTTTGATTTAAAAATTAGGGGTTATGGAAAAATACTAAATTCTTTATTATATATTTGTTTCTTCATCATTAGAAAAAACCTTTAAGTCATCTTCATCATCACCAAAGAATAAAGAGTCTGTTAAGTTTTCGTTAGGATGCTTGTTTAGTTCTTCTCTACAGGCTTTTAATAGAGGTTGTTGAAGGTCGGCTATTGTTCCATTATATTGAAATGCTGCTACTTGGTCATGACCTCCGCCACCAAATTGTTTTGCAATATCTGCAACGTTTATATTGTTTTTGCCTCTTAAACTTACATAGTAGGTGTTGTCTTCTTGTTTTATTGCAAGTATTGCTATTTCAACACCTTTTATTTCAATGCCGTGGTTAACTATTCCCATTGTATCTTCAAAGCAGGCATCAGCATTTGCTAAATCTTGTTTTGAAAGTTTCATTAAAGCTATGCGGTCATAACTTAAAAATTTCAAGGTGCTTAAGGCTTTTTGAAGTAAAAATGCTTTTGATTTATTGTTATTTTTAAAAAAATGCTCATTCAGTGCTTCAATGTTTATTTTTCTAGCAACCATCTCAGTGATGGTTTTGTGAGTATTTGCCGTAATATTTCCTTGTGTAAGATTGTTGGTGTCAGTTATAATACCTGAATAAATCAAATTGCAAACTTCATCAGAAATATTGTAGTTTTTTATCTTTGCTAAAATATAAATAGCTTCACAGGTAGAAGACCCTTTTAAAACAAGGTTGTTTTGTGCATATTGAGTATTTGTTGCGTGATGGTCTATATTTATTGTTTTGTCAGCACTAAAAAAAAGTTCTTCGTATTTTCCTAATCTATTACTACTTGCACAGTCAACTGCAATAGCCAAATCATATTTTTCGCAATGTTGAACATTCGTTTCAACATTTTTAATAATAGCTCCGTTAATTTCACTTATCTCGTCTGCGTCAACAAAAATATCTATTTGTTTTTGTGCTGTCCCTTCTGGTAAGTTTTGTTTTATAAGTTTTTTAAGGGCAACTGCAGATGCTAGAGTATCGGCATCAGGCATAGTATGACAGAAAATTGCAATTTTGTCGCTATGTAAGATGTCATCAAGCCCTTTTGCTAGTGATCCCATACCTGTTAATTTCTCCTTTTTAATCTTTTTAGAATACTTTTTCAGTATTCTGTTTGCTATTATATCATATTATGAGCAGAAAGTCAAATTTTGATATTATACCTTTTTATAATTATAAAAATAAATTGTAAAATTGCTTTTTTATAAAATTGTAAAAGTTATTGACAAAAAAATCTTTTTGATTTACACTATATATTGAACTTATATCTTTTATTTTTAATAGAGTTTTCAAGTCGTTTTTTGTCGATTTTTTAAATTTTATACCTTATTAAAATAAAAAGAAATATATTAAGGATTTAGTTATGAAAAAAGAAGAATTGGTTTTGGTTTTTGATATTGGCTCTTCAAAATTGCGGGCAATGTATGCTGGCAAAGGGCTTAATAATACCTTTAATATTAAGGGTTATAAAGAAATTGATTATGACGGGTTTTTTGAAGGTAAATTCTTAAAACAAGAGAAACTTTCCTCTATTTTTGAAAGTGTCCTTGAAGAATTTGACATTCAACCAAGCAGAAAATTAAATAAAGTTTATATTGGAGTGCCTGCAGAATTTTCTTCTGTTCGTAGCAGTGAGGTTTCAATCAATTTTGGCGATAGAAGAAAAGTGAAAAAAGCGGATGTTGACTCTTTGTTTTATATGGCTGGCGAAAAAGCCAAAAGCGCAAATGTTGAAGTTGTTAGTGTTAATCCTATTAATTATGTGCTTGATGATGGGAGATTTACAACCATGCCAATAGGTGAAAGTGCAATTTCAATAAGTGCTAATCTCTCAGTAATTTATGTTGATAAAGTTTTTATTGATGTTTTCAATCCAATTGTCGCAAGTCTAGATTTTGAAAGTGTTGAATATATTTCTGAACCTCTTGCTCAAGCACTTTTTATTATACCCAAAGAAAAACGTGAAGATTTGACCTTGCTTGTCGATGTTGGCGATTTAACCACATCTATAGCATTTGCAAAGGGTGAAGGACTTGTTGGGCTTACATCATTTTCAAGAGGTGGTGGGTTTATAACAAACGATTTGGCGGAAGCTTTCGACCTTACAATTGGCGAGGCTGATAGACTTAAACGCAAAATAGTTTTGTCATTAAAGGGGAAGCAAAATGATTATTACGAACTAACACTTGACGGCGGAAAAAAAGACCGCTTACTCCTCAATAATGTCAATGAAGTTGTTGGTTATCGTATTGATGAACTTGCTCAAGTTATTGCTAAATGTGTGCAAATGTATTCAAATGAATTTTTAACCTATCTTCCTATCTATTTGACGGGTGCAGGGATAAGTAAAATTAAGGGCGGAAGAGATTATTTGGCAAAATGTCTTGGGAAGAATATTAATTATGGAGTCCCTTCTATGCCAGGGAAAGATAAACCAGAACTTGCTTCTATTTATTCTTTAACAAACTCTGCTTTGATTTCAACGTTAGTTGAATAAATTTTTCTGGTTAAAAAAAGTTAAAATATTTTTTATGAAATACTTGAAATTTCTACAAAATATGCTATAATTAAAAATGTATATTTATGCAAGAAATCTATGCAAAATATGGATTTTATACATTTTATAAAAAATTTTTATAGATTTGTTTGCAAATTTATTCAAAAAGTATTACAATACAAGTAATAAGTTATTTAAGGAGAAGGTTTATGGAAAATAATTATAATACTTGCGCTACAAGAATCAAGGTTATTGGTGTTGGCGGTGGCGGAAACAATGCTGTCAATAGAATGATTGAAGCAGGGGTTAGTTCAGCTGAATTTATTGCTGTAAATACTGACCAACAAGCATTGCTTACAAATCATGCTCCAACAAGGATTCAAATTGGAGAACGTTTGACTGGGGGTCGTGGAGCGGGTGCTAAACCTGAAATTGGTCAAAAAGCCGCTGAAGAGAGTAAAACATCTTTAACTGAAATGTTAAAAGATGCAAATTTGGTTTTTATTACAGCAGGAATGGGAGGCGGAACTGGAACAGGTGCTGCTCCAGTTATTGCACAAATTGCAAAAGAACTTGGTATTTTGACAATTGCTGTTATCACAAAACCTTTTAGTTTTGAAGGGCAAACAAGGTCTAAAAATGCTGAAGAAGGGCTTGAAAAACTTAAAAAATATGTTGATGCCTTGGTTGTTATTCCAAATGAAAAACTACTTCAAGTAGTTCCAAAAAGACACCTATCATGGAGTCATTTAAGGTTGCGGATGATGTTTTAAGACAAGGAGTTCAAGGAATTTCTGACCTTATTGTTTATCCTGGTCTTATCAACCTTGACTTTGCTGATGTTACTACAGTTATGAAGGATAAAGGATTGGCTCATATGGGAATTGGATATGGGACAGGTGATAATAAAGCTTTAGAAGCTGTTAAACAAGCAGTTGCAAGTCCACTTCTTGAAACAACTATTGAAGGCGCTACAGGTCTTTTAATTAACGTAAAGGGTGGAAGTGATTTGACTCAAGATGATATTAGTGAAGCCTCATCTTTAGTTCGTGAAGTTGTTGACGAGTCATGCAATATCATTTTAGGAACAAGTATAGATGAAAACATGCATGATGAAGTTGAAATTACTTTAATTGCAACTGGGTTCCAAAATCCTGAAGCAAAGAAAAAAGAAGAAGATAAAAAAGCTCAAGAAATGGAAAAGGCTCGCTCTATAGGAAACATGGGACAACCTAAACCTGAATATAACACAAGAAGTTTATTCTCAAATTATCTCCAAAAGGAAAAGGAAGAAGAAAAGGCTCGTCCGGATGTTTCTATTGAAAGAAATTCAAATAATCTTGGCTCATCAAGAATTGATGTTGTAAATTCAAATGTTCCATCTTGGATTGAAAGATTGAGAAACAATAAAAAATAATAAGAAATGAAAATTTAATAATTTCATGAAAAAAATATAAAAAATGAGAAAAAATGTATAAAATCACACTTTTTCTCATTTTTTATTGTAATTTATGTTAATTGTAATAAAATAATATTGATTAATTAAAGAGATTGAAAATTTAAAATTTCATTGTTCGATTTTTAGTTTGGTATTATACTAGTGCTATTTAAGAAAAAATTTTATAGAATATCAACAATTTTAATTTAATTAAAAAATATACAACTAGGACAATTTTTGCTTGATTGGTTAAATAATGTTTGTTAAAATAGTTTTATGAAAAGATTTATAAATTTAATTTTGATTTGCTGTTTGATTTTAGGAGCGACCACATTGGCTTCTTGCAATGATAAATCAACGCATGGCTATACTCTAGGAGTTTGGTGGTGGGACAACAGATTAGATGATAGTTATCTTGAATATGCTGTTGATAATGATGTCGATGAAATTTATTATTATACTAGCACTTTTAGTGAAAGTAACAATGAGTTTATTAAAAAGGCTAACAATAATAAGATTGATGTCTATTGGCTATGCGGAGATTACAGGTGGATTGAAGATTATTCATCATTTCAAGAAAAAATGAATGATTTTTTAAACTATCAAATTCAAAATACAATTGGAAAATTTGAGGGGGTTCATCTTGACGTTGAACCTCATCAGCATGAAGAATTTGACTCAAGACGTGAAGAATTAATTTTGCTTTATATAGATTTTTTAAATAAAACTACAAATGATTATCCTCAAGTTCATTTTGATGCCGACATTCCATTTTGGCTTGAAGATGTTGTTACTTATAATGGAGAAACAAAAGAGGCATATAAATTTGTTGTTGACATAGTTAATCGTGTCTTTGTTATGAGTTATAGAGATAGTGCAGAACAAATTTTAAATGTGGGCAGTGCAGAACTTGAATATGCAAATCAGAACAACAAACCTGTATTTTTATGTGTTGAAACTGGGAATGAAGAAGATATTGTGACTTTTTTGGAGGAAGGCAAAAAATATATGAACGAACAAATCGCATTACTTGAAGAACTAACGAATTTAAAGTATAATATTGCAATTCACCACATAAAAACATGGAGAGAACTTAAAGATTAAAAATTACAAAATTTAAAATTCATCTTACTTTTGAGATGGATTTTTTATATATTATAGAATTAATTTGATTGTTAAGTAATTCAAACTCAATAAAGAATTCTCTTATTTATGATTTTTTATTTACTTTTTCGTCTTTTTTCTTTTAACAAGTTTTCCTTTATATATTATACAATTGAAAAAAGGAGAGTTTATGATAATAGAAGTTGAATTAAGTCTTTGTATAAACTTGTTTGTCAATGCCTTTATTATTAAACTTACCGGACTTTTTCTTAAAGAAAGGGTGCGTTATTGGTTTTTCTCTGCGCTTTTTGGTTCGGTTATAGCTCTTGCTAGTCCTCTTTTAAATTTATCTATTCCCGTCAAAATTGTGCTTTTATTAAGTGAAGCATTTATAATGATTTGTTTTTCTTTTAGATTTAATTCTTTTAGAAACTTTTTGATGATTTGTCTAACATTTTTATTAACAACTTTTATTTTTGGTGGAGGTTGTTATGCTTTACAAAATTTGATAGGAATATATCCTCTCTTTATTGTTGTAATTGTTTGTTCTATTCTATATTTTTGTTCAAAACTAATAGTTAGACATCAGCAAAAAATATGTATTATAAATAATTTCACATATAAAATTCGACTCAAAGATAACGGAAATGTCATAGATGAAGAAGGTTTTTTAGATAGTGGGAATATGCTTTATGATACAATAACCAAAAAACCAGTCATATTAATCAACTTTGATGTTTTTCGTAAACTTTATAAAGATATATCATATCTTGCAATTTTAACAAAAACTTTTAATAAAGGTTCTATTAAAAATGCTCATTACATAAAAATAAATAGTGTGGGGAGTGGGACAAGTTTACTCGTTTTTACTGTTGATGAGTTGTATGTCGGAGAAGAACATTCTTTTAAAAATGTAATGATTGGACTTTCTTTTTCAGGGTTTGAGAAAAGTTTTGGTAAAAACGTGCTGTTACATAGTGAATTAATTTAATCATTTGAAATTGCAATACAATAAATTTGAGAAAACAAAAATACTATCATAAAGATGATAAAGCAAGAGAAGTGTCAAGTTATGTAAAATTTAAAAGAAAATAAAAGGAGCAGTAATGTTATTATTTAAAATTAGAAAATTTTTTTATGATTTATTCCATAGGAAAAGTTTATTAAAAGTAGAAAATATAGTCTGTTACATTTGTGGGAATGAAGAGTTTTTGCCACCTCTAGATAATGACGAGGAAAATAGACTTTTAATGTTAAAAGAACAAGGAGATATGAATGCTGTTGAGATTTTGATTGAACATAATTTAAGGCTTGTTGCTTATATTGCAAAGAAATTTGAAAATACTAGTATTGAGTTTGAAGATTTAATTTCTACAGGAGCAATAGGTCTTATTAAGGCAGTCAAAACTTTTAAGATAGATAAAAATATTAGACTTGCAACCTATGCTTCAAGATGTATTGAAAATGAAATTCTCATGTATCTGCGCCGGAATAGCAAAACCCGGGCAGAGGTTTCCATAGATGAGCCCCTTAATGTGGATTGGGAGGGAAACGAACTGCTGCTTTCTGATATTTTGGGAACGGAAAGCGATGCTATTTACAAGAGCATCGAAGACGAGGTCAACAAAGACCTGCTCCATCAAGCAATGGAGAAACTTTCCGGCAGAGAGCGGCAGATCGTCCAGATGCGTTTTGGAATTTTGCCGGAAACCACAGAACGCACCCAAAAGGAGGTGGCAGATATTTTAGGTATCTCCCAATCCTATATTTCCCGTCTGGAAAAGAAAATTATGGGGCGGCTGAAAAAAGAAATGAATAAATTGATGTAATGGAGAGAGAAAGAAGGTGAGAACCCCTGTGCCATGCACGGGGGATTTTTCATGTGTCCAGATAATGAAGGGGTTCAAAGTCCGTATTTTTCGTTCTGCCACAGCCGTTTTCAAATGCCTGCATCGGCTGTCCATGGCTCTGAAAGGAAATGCGTCTGGTGCTGTCTCGACATTCCTGTAAGTTGGTGATGGCTTCCGTCTGTTCTTTGCTGCGCATGAAATCAACTCCTTTTTCAACAGCATATCCTTTTTCTAAAAAAGTATGCTCCTGTTTCCATAGAAGAATATGGCAGTTTTTGCGAGGTATATTTTGCCTGCCCGCAGGGAAAATTCTTTCATAGAATTTCGAAAGAATTCGAGCGGGGGTGTAGGCAATGGGATATTATAAAAAAGTAGAGATTAGTGGCGTGAATACAGCGCAATTGCCAGTGTTGAGTGCATTGCAGGCAAAGGAACTGTTCCGTCGGTATCATGACGGTGACGAAAGCGCCAGAGAATTGCTCATAGAGGGGAAT
>CALWCW010000007.1 GCA_944376495.1 uncultured Clostridia bacterium
TTAACCGACCATTAAAAAAAGAGTTGTCGTTCAGCCTGAGAAACTCACAACAACTCTAACTCACAAAAGTGTTTAAATAACCACTCTTGCAAGGTCATTTTAACACTAAAAACAAATAATTGCAAGAAAACGGTGTGAAATGATTTTAATACTTGAAATTATTGCTGTTAGTGGAATCATTTTGCCCTAACAGTTTTTTTATAAAAGGAGAAAATTATGAAAAGTAAATATGACAAACTTAAATCTAATTTAAAAAAAGAAAGAGATTTAATTAATAAAAAAAATACAAAGGCATCTAACTTAATTGCAAAATTACAATCTAAAATTGCAAAAATCAAATATGAGAGAGATATTTATTGCACACATCACAATAATACCATAACTGACTTAAATTCACTTATAGACAATGAAGTTAGAAGAATAAATAAAGATTATGAGATTGAGTAGGTGAGCTTATGGAAGAAAAGTTAAATCAAATTTTTGATGAGTTCAAAGAAAAAATAATAAGTGAAATTAGGTTGTTAATGTTATCAAATGAAAGCCTATCACGAAATTTCAACAATTTAAGTTTTCATCATGAGAAAATTAGTCTTAAAGGATTAAGGAAAAGGCAAAATATGAAACTAAAAGATATTGCATATCAATTAAAGATATCTACTCAAAGTTTATCAAATTACGAGAATAGAAATAGGGAGATTCCAATAAGAATGCTCCCTCAATATGCAAATATTTTAAATGTTAGCGTTGAACAGTTAGTTTATTCAATCACTCAATGTTAAATTGTGGATATTTAAGAGCATTAGGTGATGTTAAACGACTAATTTTAGAAAGTGAAGGTGTAATTGACTACCAAAAAGAAAGAGAAAAGGAGAAAGGTTTATGGAAATAGAATATGAATTTCAAACTTCACCATCTGAATATGATGATGATTTGGGTGAGGAATACTTTGATACAGACACATTTATTTTTAATACAAATGAACAAGATGTTGATGTTGAAGAAGCTCTTACTGACATTATTTATAATCAATATTTTAGCGATTGTTTTAAAACAAATATTGAAAAAACAATGTTTAAAAAGAAGTTAAAAGAATTTATTAGTTACTCGAATGGTGTAGAACTTGAAGATTTATTTTATGAGGGTTTAAAAGACTATTTTGAGCCTCAAGCAAGAGAACAATTTTATGAAAATTAATAGGGGGAAAATTTTTATGGAAAACAATGAAATTATAGTTCATGAAACAAATGAAATTCAAAACAATTTAGATTTTAGTTCAGATAATATTTTAATGTTAGCTGAACAAGCAGAAAAAAGAATATCTGCTGTAAAAAAAATTATGAATGCAGCACTTTCAATTACTCATGAAAATGATTGGGTTTTGATTGGTGGAAAACCATATTTGCAAGAAACAGGTTCATCAAAAATCGCAAGACTTTTTGGTGTGAAATGGGAGTTTATCGGTAACAATCCACAAGTTGAAGTTGACGCAGAGGGTTATAAAACATTTTCTTATAGAATGGCATTTTTTATGAGTAATGACAAAATCGAGTGTGAAGGTTCAAGGTCAATGAGAGAAGACTTTTTCGCGAAATCAAAAACAGGGTTAAAAAAGCCAGACGAAATCGATGAGCGAGATGTAAAAATGGCTGCTTATACAAACTGTATAAATAATGGCATTAAAAGACTTATTCCCGGCGTGAGAAACATTGGAATAAATGAATTAAAAAATGCTGGATTAGATATTGAACAAATTAGTGGATATACTTTTAAAACTGGTTCTCAAGGTGGCAAAGATACAAGCAAGGTGGATAGTGAATTAAAGTGTTCTGGCTGTGGTGCAAGCGTTTCACAAACGGTTGCTAGTTACTCACAAGGCGAGTATGGAAGAATTCTTTGCATGAAATGCCAGAAAGTTGCGAAAAAAGCCGAAAAACAAGCCACAGAAGAGGTAAATACAAATGAACTCACAAACAATTAAAGATAAGTTAAATCAAATGCTCGAAGACGAAATCAAGGTTTATCCTTGCAAAAATCTTCGAGCATCAAACCTCGGTCACCCATGTGAAAGATATTTATTTTTACTTTTGACACAGTGGGAAGAACAAAAGGCTCATGACAAGGGTTTGCAGTCAATTTTTGATTTGGGCAATCACATGGAAGATTTTGTTATTTCTCAGCTTAAGAAAGCAGGTTTTGAGGTTATTACACCAAATAATAGAAATTGGAAAATAGAGGTTAAGGGCGGAATTATCTCAGGTCGAGAAGATATTCGAATCAAGGCAGAAAATGGAGAGTTAATTCCTTGTGAAATAAAGGGATTAAGCCCAAATGAATTTGATAGATTGAACTCTATTGAAGATTTTTTAAATTCAAAAAAATATTATGTTCGTGCATATCCAACTCAACTTTTTATTTATCTTTATAAGTTTGAAAAAGAATATGGATTTTTCTGTTTAGTGAATAAAGTTACAGGAGAAATTAAGCCAATTGAAATGCATCTAGATTATGAGTTTGGTGAGAAATGTTTAGAGAAAGCAGAGAGAATTTACAAGGCAATTGAAGATAAAAAAATACCTGAACCAATTTGTGATCCAAGTGTTTGTGAAAAGTGTTCACTTCAGCATATTTGTGGATCTCATTTAGTTAAACCAACAGATATTGAAATTGATGACGAACTTGATAATTTAATCGACAAAAAGGCTGAATTACAGCCATATGTAACTGAACTTGAAGAAGTAAAGCAACAAATAAAAAACAAGATTGGAGATAGGGAAAAAGTTCTTACTGGAAAATATTTGGTTGAAAGAAAATCATTTGAGAAAAAATCTTATTCAGTTCCAGCAAGAACAGAGTGGAGAATGACATTTAAAAAACTAGGATAGGTGAAAGTATGGGAATAATAAGAGATAGCTTTGTAATGTTTAAAAATTGGGCTGAATCTATAGAGGCATTGCCTGAGGAATATCAATTAGAGAGTTATAAAGCCTTATCAAAATATGGTCTTACAGGGGAGTTTCCTGAAGGTTTATCCCCTGTAGTTAAGGCTATTTTAATTAGTTTTTCAATAGGTATGGAGAATAATATCGCAAGATATAATACTTCTGTTGAAAATGGTAAAAAAGGTGGTAGACCACCGAAGTCTGATGTTAATAAGTTAGATATTAATAATTCTAGTCAGGATGAAATTGTTAATAAGTTAGATACTAACAATTTTGAAAATGTTAGTAACTTTGATGAGAAAAATTTTGAAGAAAAAAATGTTAATAACTATTCAAATCAAAATTTTGTTAATAACTCTGTAAATGCTGAAAAAATCGAAGATTATGAAGAAACCAATCTTAACCTAGAAAAACCTAACAAAACCCAACAAAACCTAGACAAACCAACCCAAAACCTTAATGTAAATGTTAATGATAATGTAAATGTTAATGATAATAATTTGTTTGTTAATAATAACACACACGCGTGCGTGCGTGAGGAAATTGTTAATAAGTCAGAAAATGATAGGGAGCCTTATATCAAGTTTTTTAATGAAATCTTTGATTATTACAAAGAAGGTAAATACTATGATTCTGCCGTTGAAATCATTGACACAATGATAGATGCCAGAAGTCAGGCAATAAATGGTTTCAAGTTTAATCATAAAACATACAGCGAAAAAGAACTTTTACAAATTTATCTAAATCTCGATAATGAGAAATTTAGAAAAATAGTAACTCAAATTACCTTAAATGAAGAGATTGTTGATAGACCTAGATACATTATGGGCTGTGTATTTAATGTTGGGAAAAAAGAGAGTGTCTTAAACACAAAAACAAAATTAAAAGAATTTGAACACAACTTAGGAGGTGATAACAGTGACATTTGAAAGTCATGTTAAAGAATATGAGAAATTAAAGTTCAAGTTAAAGAGCATTGAAGTTAAGGAGAGTGAACTTCGAATGCTGGGCGGATTTCCAAAAAGTGACAAATTAGAGGGTATGCCAAAGGCAAAATCGGCATCGTCTTCGGTTGAAAATATAGCAGTCCGATTAACTGAACTGGCAGAACAAAAAAGTGTTTTACAAGAAGAAATTCAAACTAAAAGAAATGTGTTAGAAAATTTAATAAGTAATGTTTCAAACCTTATTGGCAGAGAAGTAGTTGAATTAAAAACATTTCTTCCATGCGGTTGGAAGTTTATTTCATCAAAAACACATCTCTCAACAAGTCGATGCAGACATTTGTATTACGATGGCATTGCCGAGATAAATTTAAACCTTAAGTTGGGGGAATAAAAAATGAAAGAAAATTCATTACCTTATTTTAAAAATCGAGTGTGTGTAATCTGTGGGAAAACAATGTGTTTTTATGGCTCTGACCCATATATGTGGGTATTTAGATTTGGAGAAAAATTCTGTTGTTCTTGGACATGTTTTAGGGCTTTTCAAAAACAACGCAAGGGGAAAAAAAAGAAGTATGTTTTGGTATCAAACAGGAAGTGAAAAAAGTGGAATTTGTTATGTTGCACTTGGTAAAAACGGTGCATTTCATATCTGGAATAATAAAAGATTTTTTTATGCCGAATATATTGGCAAGACTAAAAGATTTAGATTTCCAAGAAAAAAGACACTTGAAGAAATTAAAAATTTATGTGAAATGAATGATTACTGGGAGGATTAATCCTATGGAAGAAAAGATAATAGAAAAAACAAAAGAGATAAAGGCATAAGAGAATTTACCACTCAAAAAATGTGTTTTAAAGGCAATAAGAGAACTTAAATGTCTTGGAGAAATATATAAGTCATGCACATTATTTAATATCAGCTTGGTTGAATATGTAGATTCTATTTGTGAGAAGGTGAAGGAATGAGATTTCATTTATTATTTGAGCAAAGTGGAACTTTTAAAAATGTGTTAAAAGAAAAAGGTCATGAAGCATATGATTATGACATTTTAAATGATTTTAATGAAACTGATTTTCAAATTAATTTATTCCAGGAGATTGAAAACGAATTTGAAAATTTAATAAATAAAAAGCAAATTAAAACAATCTTTACTGATATGATTGCCGAAAAAGATTTTATAATTGCTTTCTTCCCTTGCACTCATTTTTGTGATGCAAATCAGTTGCAGTATAGATTGTGGAATGCCGGAAAGAAACTTGATTTTAATAATAAATCAGTAGTGAGATTGTTAAAGCGAAATAATGAACGAGCCAGGTATT
>CALWCW010000008.1 GCA_944376495.1 uncultured Clostridia bacterium
TGCTCCACCGCCTGTTGAAATATAGTTCATTTTTTTGCCAAGATTGAAAGAATTGACAGCGGCAACACTATCGCCACCACCAACTATCGTCCAGCCTTTGCAGTTCGCAATAGCCTTTGCAATACCTTCGGTCCCGCTTCTAAATCTCTTGTCCTCATACATTCCCATAGGCCCATTCCAGAATACTTGTCCAGCCTTTGCAATCTCTTTAGCGTATAATTTAACTGTTTTTGGACCAATGTCGTATCCAACCATATCATCAACAAGTTCTTTAACAGTAAGAACTCTTTTTTTCTTGTCAGTATTGCGAACGCAAACATGGTCAACAGGCAAGAGCAATAATTTCCCCTCTTGTTTTGCGTGAGCCAAAATTTCTTTTGCAACATCTAAACTTTCTTTATAGTAAATTGATTCTCCTATTGGCGTTCCCATTGCCATGAGGAAGGTATATGCCATTGCACCACCAATTAATATTACGTCCGCTTTTTCAATAAACTTGTGCAAGATATTCACTTTGGTTTCAACCTTTGCTCCACCTAGAACTGCGACAAAAGGTTTTTTAGGCTCTTCCATAACCCTAGATAATTCAGTTATTTCTTTTTCCATTAAAAGACCAAGGGCATTAGGAAGTATTCTTGCAATACCAAAATTTGAGGCATTTTCTCTATGAGCGACACCAAAAGCATCATTGACAAAAATATCACCCATTGAAGCAATTTCCTTTGCAAAGTTCATGTCGCAACTTGTTTCGCCCTCATAAAACCTTACGTTTTCAAGTAAGAGAACGTCACCCTCTTTCAAATGGGCAATTCTTTCTTTTGCTTCATCGCCAATAACAGTATTACAAAACTCGACATTACATTTTAATTTCCTCATAAGCATCAATGCAATAGGCCAAAGAGATTTTCGAAGTTCAAATCCTTTTGGTCTATCAAGATGAGAAAGTAAAACGACTTTTGCTTTTTCATTTATAAGATATTTTATTGTAGGCAGGGCTTGAATAATTCTTGTGGTGTCAAGAATTTTTCCGTTCTCATCAATAGGCACGTTAAAATCAACACGCACTAAAACAACTTTTCCTTTAAGTCCCACAAGGTCCTTAACTGTTCTTTTCATAAAAATCCTCCTAATGAAATTTTACTACATTTTGTCTTTAAAACAAATTAATTTTGATATAAATTTTTCAAAAGTTCAAGACTATAGTCAATTGACGGACTTGTCGCCAATTTTAGCTTAATTTCGCTCGCTCTTTCTTCACCGCTTACATACCATAAAAAATGTTTTCGCATATATAAAGTAAGCCAGTTTTCATCATAGTGCTTTCGCAAAATTTCTACATGCCTGCAAATCATTTCATACTTACTCATCTTAATTTCTTTATTTAAAAGTTCACTGAATATATATGGTCGCCCTTGACTTGCACGCCCTATCATCACACCATCAACTCCAGTTTGGAGCATTTTAAAATAACTCTCTTTATCTTTGACATCACCATTTCCAATAACTGGAATAGATAAAGACTGTTTTAATTTTGCAATTGCCTCATAGTCTGCTTCTCCACTGTAGCCTTGCAAAGTTGTTCTTGCATGAAGAGTGACGAAACTCGCCCCACTTTCCTCGCACATACGTCCAAAATCTACAGAAATATCTTTGTCATAGCCAAGACGAAATTTTACTGAAATAGGCACTTTTGATTGCTTAACGCAGGCAGATATTATCTTGCTTGCCAATGGCAAATTTTTCATTAAAGCACTGCCTTCTCCGTTTTTAACAATTTTAGGTGCTGGGCAACCCATGTTAATGTCAAGAATTTGATATTTGTCAAGCATAGGATTGATTATTGCTTGAGCCATAACATCAGGTTCATGTCCAAATATTTGCCCAATCTTAATCTTTTCCTTTTCCGAAGTTATTGTCATAAGTTCTGTCTTTTTAGGATTATGAAGCATAGCACGAGCGGAGAGCATTTCGCTATAAGTTGCATCCGCACCAAAAATTGAGCATAGTTCTCTAAATCCAACATCACTTACACCAGCCATAGGTGCTAAAAACAAGTTATTCCCAAATTCTAAATCTTTTACTTTCATATAGTTAAATTTTAGCAATCTTTTGAAAATTTTGCAAATGATTATTGTTTTTTGCAAATTTAATTTTTATTTTTTAAAAAAAATATTAAAAATTCATAAATTTAATATTTAATTATTTTTTATTTAACTATTTATTTTTTTATTTTAAATAATTATTTTTTTGATAATTTTTTAATTTTAATATTATATTTTTATTTATTTATTTTTATATTTGGAAATTTTATTTATAATTATTTTTGCATATTCTTTAGTAAGTGGAAATGCACTAACAAAATAAACTATCGCACCAACTATTATAGATAATATAATCCCCAATATGCCACCTATTGTCCCAAGAAGAAGTTCAACAGAAAGAAACATGACTATTCCAGCCATAATGGGCATAACAAACTGAAAGAAATCAATTTTTATTAAAGAGCCAAGTTTTATAAGATATAAAATGCAAGTAATCGAAAACATTACTATATTTGAAATTGAAATAGCATACACAGAAATTGATTTTATTGGGACAAGAATAAAGATTAACGCAATCTTTGCAATTCCGCCCAGTAAATTGAATAAAAGGCAATGCACGTAAAAACCTTTCGCTTGCATAGTAGATGATAAAACTTGTGAAATACTCGACAAGATAATACTTAATCCGCTAAAAAAGGTCAATTGGACTGCTATTTGCAAATAGCCTTTGATAACGTTAGGATATATTATAGGATAAAGTTCTTTAGAAATCGCACACAAACCTAAAACTAAAGGGATGAGCAAAAACCACATAGCACCGAAAGATTTTTTTATAATTTCTCTTTGACCTTCTTCATTGTTTTCTGCTGACAAAAAAGCAATTTTAGGCAATAACGCAACCGCCACCGACATAGAAATGACTAGCGGAAAATTTAGTAAAGCACCGACAACTCCTGTTTGTAGTCCATACAAAATAGTTGCTTCTGCTTTTTCATAACCAGCCTTAACAAAAAGGACTATAATAAAAAGAGCCTCTATAGCATGAGTTAATGGCAAAACTGCACTTGAAAAACTTAATGGCAAAACTGCACTAAAAAACTCTTTTCTGCCATTATAATTTGATTGTTTGATTTTTATGTTTTTATGCAAAACAAAATACAAATAAATGAAAGCCAAAAACTCACTTAAGACTATTCCCAAAAACGCACCAAAAACACCTGCATATATTCCTCGTTTCCCTAAAATAAAAGCAAAGAAAAGACCAAAGACAAATTTAATGACCTGTTCTATAATTTGACTGAATGCGGTGGGAGTCATATTTTCATAGCCTTGAATAATTCCTCTATATACTCCAATTATTGCTCCAAGAGGAAGCAAGATTACAAAAAGAAGATAAATAATTGAGGCATTTGCATTGCCTTGAAGTGAGGCAATAGGCTTTGAAAGAAATGCAAAAATAATTCCTATTGCAAGAGCGAGTCCACAACAGAAAAGTATTGCTAAACGAAAATACCCTCCAAGTTTGTAGTTTTCGCCTCTTGCACGAGCGGAAGAAACAAGTTTAGAAAGCGAACTTGTGACACCACTTGACACAAAAACAAGCATTAAAGAATATAAAGACATTATCATTTGAAAAATGCCTATTCCCTCGATTCCGATGATGTTTGTAAGTGGAAGTCGAAATAGTGCTCCAAAGAATTTGCATATAATTCCACTAACAGATAGGACGAAAGCCCCCTTCCCAACCGTGTTTTTCATAAAAATATCATGTGAAAAACAAAAAAAAGTATGCAAAATTTGCATTTAACTATTTACAAAGTCGAAATTTTGTGATATTATATAGGTAACAATTAACACTAAAAGGAGAGTTTATATGAATTTCAATGAAAATCCTTATTATATTGACAATGATTCAGGATTAACAAAAGAACAAAGAATCATGATTAAAGAGAACAATTATTATTTGTCATTTATTTTCCATACCATTATTTTGAATGAGGGAAAAACAGATAAATTGCCTCCAGCCTATCGCAAGAAAATTTTACAAGGACAATTGTATTATCCAGATAATAAGACAGGTGTCAACTCAAATAATTTAGGAGAAAAATTAAAAGCCTTGTTTATTGCACTTGATAAACCTGAAAATAGAGAACTTTTCCGCAAATCTTATGTTGCACTTGCACTTCAAACATTAATTACAGGCAAAACAATTGAGTCAGAAGAAAATTGGGCTGATTATAAAGCAACTCCAAATTGTCCATCTGACCTTAAAAACAAAAAGGCAATTTTCCAGGCTGCTTTTGCTTGCTATAGAAATGATGACCACACACCAGTTGGTATTAATATGTCAAAACTAATTGATTCAATTGTCATTAAAGATGAAAAAGGCAAATATGTTTTAAAAGATACAACCGCTGAACAAGGTGACTTAATGATGCAAGCTACTGCAAAGCAAGTTAATGTAATGAAAAATATTCCAAGTTTTAAGGACAATTTTCGTTGCGACGAGAATTATTTTGAAGACGAACACGAATAGTTTATTAATATAATAAAAAACAAAATTGGTTAAGTAAATAAAAGAATGACAAAGTAATTAGGAAAGCCAAAAATATGACAAACTTAAATCAATAAAAATAAAGATTAAACTAAAAAATCTCTTGAGTTTCAAGAGATTTTTTATATTTAAGATATGTAAGATGAGTATTTTTTATTACATTGTAAAATATTATTTTTTATCATCTTCCGTTTTTGTTATTTCTTTTTTATTACTGCCATTTTCTATTTGCAAATCTTCTTTGTTTTGGGCTTGCAACTTTTCAATGTTTTTCTTATCATTGTTTTCTTCTTCCTTTATGAACTCTTGCTTTTCTGATTGAATTTGAGAATTATCATTTTTTGTCTTTTGTTTGTTCTCAATAATAACTCCATTATCAGCAATAATTTTATCTCCTTGTCGCACCTCAACTCTTAACTTATTGCCAAAAGAATTGCTTATACAAAAGATTTGATATTCTTTATCGTTGATTTCAATAGAAAAATTCTCCCCCTTTATAAGTTGAGGCATATATTTTTCTTTTACCAATTTTTCATTAACATAAATTCGTAATTTGCTTCCCTGATTTTTGACTTTTATAATTTTTTCATCTATTGTAAACTGATAATTTTTTATTGTTATGAAATAAACAGTCACAATAAAGATTATAAAAAGTGCAATAACAACTATACTTGCAATTAACATATTTTCTCCTTATATTGAGATTATCATTGTGGGAATTGCCCAACAGGAGCAGTGATAACAGGTCCAATTTGAGAATGAAGAGTTGTTTGAGATAAAATACAAGAAATATTACTTGCAAGCACACGACAAACAGGACTATTTTTAAAATACTCAATAGGATCGTCAACATTATCATACTCGGTAGTATTGATAACTACTTCAATTCCCATTGCGAGTTCTATTGAAAAAATGCAAGATGGTTCTGGTTGAACAAATCTTTTTAAAATCACCTTAACCGCATCTGAACGCAATCTTTCCACATTCATTTCATCCCAAACGCGCATATTGACAGTTGCGTTTGGCTGTGGGTCACTCAATCTTTTGTAATTAAATTCTTCTATAATTGGTTTAAAATTCATATTTCTTATTACATTTGCCATAAATATCTCCTTTAAATCTATATTAGAATATCACATTTTTGAATAAATAACAAATAAAAATAAAATTTTAAAAAATTAATTACTATTAAATTTCTTTAAATAAAGTTATTAAATTTTATTTTCTTTAATATTTAATTTTTAATCTAAAACCTCAATTTCTATTCCAACAACACCATACTTATCAATTTGGGCTTTATTATAATACTGTTCCATATCAAGTGGATTTGCTTCTTCACTCTCTTTATACCCTATTTGAGTTTTATCAAATTGCATATAAAGTTCTTCAAAATCTTTAAACTTGTGAATTTCTTTAACCCTTGTTTTTATAGCCTGCTCATAATTTTCTTGAAGTAGAAAAATGATTATATCACCTTTTTTAATATGCGAACGCTTTTCATCATTTAAACGCATTTCTATTGTTTTTGTTTTATTTTTGATGTTCTCAAAAGGTGCTTTCTGTAAACGCATAATATGCTTTTGTGTTTCTTTATTATAGATATTTTGATTTTTAAACCACTTATAACAGCCTTCCATGTTCTCGGGAAGATGTTTAAATCCGCACCTTGTATAAAATTCGACATTATTTGCAGTCGGCAAGAGTTCTAGCAAATACTCATCACCATTTGAATTAACAAAATCCTGTAAACGATTTTTCAAATTTTCTACTATGGCTTTTCCAATACCCTTGTGTTGCCATTTTGGAGATACAATCACATCTGTTAAAAGCCCATGGGCAATTCCGTCACCAACAATCCTCCCCATTCCTATAGTTTCTCCCATTTCTCTTACCGAAACAATAAAAGTAGAATTAGCCAAAGATTTCTCTATAACTTTGTTATCAAGATATTTCCAGCCCACTTCTAAATGTAACTTTTGATAATCTTCAACACTAATAGTTTCTAAAAATTCCATAAAACCTCCCTTAAAATATGTATTGATCAATGTCTTTTTCCTTGTTAATAACTCCAATATTACGTAAATTAATCTATTCAAACGCAATGCGAATATCTAAAATTTCTAATAACAAAATTTAACAATTTT
>CALWCW010000009.1 GCA_944376495.1 uncultured Clostridia bacterium
GTTATAGCAGAAGGGAAAGGCGGATAATATAGCAAAACCTCAATGTTATTTTCATTGCAAAAATCTAAAATTTTATAAAAATAGATTAAGGCATTTTCATTCCAACAATGTTCTCCCCAAAACTCACCATTTGTAAAATAACTTCCCGCAAGCCAAACCTCTTCATCTTCCTCTAACTCAGCATCAGCATAAATAAAACCATTTCCAATATAAGTGGATTTTGCTGTATCAAGCACACTTCCTGATATATCACTAGATGAAACCTTATAAATTATATTTTCAATAAATTTCCCATTAGAGAAGTTTTCTAAATAATTAACAAAATTGATTAATTCAGAATCTATATATGTATAATCAATTGCCGTTTGATAATCAAGTTGGTTTTGACCTGATAAAAGTTGGTAAATATACGCATCTTCAAACCCCGTTTCACGTTTGAAATTAGCCGAAGAACATTCTAGTAAAACTGTTTTTGGGCTGTTTGTCTTGCATAATTCAACAAGTAAGTGATAAAGTGAGCAATACGTAACACTATCTGAAGCAACATTAAAAACATTTTCACCTAGTGCTTGTGTCAAGTAATAAGCATCAACAGACCTATAGGTTCTTGAAGAGCCTAAAAACATAATATCTATATTTTCATCTTGCATTTCAATCTCTTCCATAATTGTCCCTATTTTAGAAGTTTGAACAGGTGGAACAAGCATAAAATCCAATAAATAGCAAGACCCTAACGCAAGTATTATAACCAAAATTATTTTTAAAAGAAAAGATAAAACATTATTTACAGATTGATTAAAAGTTTTCATAAGCAAAACCTCCTCCACCGCCATAAGTCGTTAATAAAACTACGCAAAAAATAGCAACAAAGAAAACCACCCATTGAACAATTTCCTTCTTTGCAAGTATGTAATCTCTTATTTTAATTCCTTTTTCTTGCATTACTTCAACAAAAATTAAAATTGCAGTCGAAATAATTAATATAATCAAATTTGTAAAAATAAAATTTGTTCGGTTGAGAAAGTCGCTAAATAATAAAGAAAATGAATTATATTGAAATGTAGCAATAAACCAATTAAAAGCAACCTCTACACTTGGTGCAGCACTCAAATATTTCCCAAAGAAAACTAACATAAATGTCAAACTCCACTTAAGGAAAGTTATAAAACGTTGTGTAGATTTCTTATGCTCTTTAGGTTTTATTTTCTTGACTTTTCGAGTTTCATTTATAATTGTTTCTATTAATATAATAATTCCATTATAGACACCAAACAAAAGATAGGTCAAATTAGGCCCATGCCATATGCCTACAAGCAAGAAAACAAAGAACATTGCAAGTCCCGTTGGAATGACTTTGCTTGCTACCCCCCCCCGCAAAGTCTTCTTACAACTTCTAATGAATCTGTTGTAGCCTTTGCTGAGTGTCAAAGGATACAAAACATAATCTTTCATCCAAGCACCCAAAGTGATGTGCCACCTTCTCCAATATTCAGTAACACTGAGTGCAAAAAAAGGTCGTCTAAAGTTTGGAGTTAAATCAATACCTAAAATCTTTGCTGTACCTGAAGCAATATCAATTCCACCAGAAAAGTCACAATATAATTTCAACACAAAACATAACATTGCAACAAAGATTTCAGCCCCTTGATAGTTGGTATAGTTTTCCATGACCGCTTGATAAAGAAGATTTGCTCTGTCGGCAATAACAAGTTTTTTAAAATACCCCCATAGCATCAAAAGAACACCTGACTTTATGCTTTTACTATCAAAATCATTTCCGTCAATAAGTTGAGGTGCAAGTTGCTTGTATCTACTAATTGGTCCTTGAATAACTTGAGGGAAAAAACTTACAAATAGAGCAAACTTGAACACATTTTTCTCTGGTTCAACTTTATTGTAATAAACATCAATAAGATACCCTACGCTTTGGAACATATAAAAAGAAATTCCAAGCGGAAGGAGAATTTCAAGTCCAAGTGGCTCAACATTAATTAAACTTGCAAAAGCATCTGCAAGATATGAAAAATATTTCAAGAAAAAAAGCACACCAAAGTTAAAAATTAAAGTCACAACCAAGAGTGCCTTTCTCTTTCTACGAAATTTTTTAGAATATGTCTTTTTGTTCTCTTCAAGCCAAGTTTCATCTTTGTCAGCAAAAAATCTTTTTTGTTCCTCTGTCAAGGATTTTATCTTTCGCGCCGAAAAATAGATTGTTAATGTCGTGAGAATTATAAAAATAACAGCTCGAAGGTCATTTAGCAAATAAAAAACATAGCTAGCAATTAATAAAACAATCCATCTATATTTTTTGCTAACAATATAATAAGCCATAAAAACAACAACTAAAAACAGTAAAAAATAAAGGCTTATAAAAGACATTTATTCCTCCACTTGTCAAGTATAACATGAAAAACTAAAAAATGCAATACAATGTAAATAAAAGAATGAAAAAATGTTTATTTTGTCATATAAAAATCATTTTTTAAAAGATTTTAATGTAATTTTCCACAAATAATTTTTAATAAAGACGTATAAATAACTTATAGTTAAAATTTTTAAGGTTTGATAAAAAATCCCATTTCACTTAAAAATTTTTTGAATAGTAATCTTGACATTTAAAATCAATTATGATAACCTTTGTAAAAAGGAGAATAAGATATGAAAGTTCAAAAGAAATTTATTGCAGTTCTTGCAAGCGAAATAGAAGAAGATGATTATGAAGAGGGGTCACGATTTTATATTAGCGACATAGATTGGTATAATAAAAATTTTGCAATCCCAGACAACGTTACTTATAGTAATGAAATTTATTCTGCCATTGAAAATCTCGGGAAAGGATGTGATTGTGCTTATGAAAATGGATTTGATACAGATGAAAAACTTGGAGGAGAAGATGGGCTTCGCAAGTTTTTAAAACCTCTACCATGGATTATGGTTTTGCCTGAAGAAGATTTTGACGAATGTATTAAAGTTAGCCCTTCAAAAATTCTACAATCAATTGAAACAGAAGTTTGGGATTTGGCAGATGAAAACGATGACGATGACGAATATGATTACGATTAAATTAAATATAAAAAAGACTGATTTTTAAATATCAGCCTTTTTATTTTTTAATAGATTTTTAATTATTTTTATTTTTTTTAATTAATACAATTTTTTATTATTTTTATTTATTTTATTTTTTATTATTTTTTATTGTTTTTTTATTATTTTTGAATTTTTATAAAAATAATTAAATCTTATTTTTTATTTTGATTTTCTAATTTTTCTTTATAGCAGGCATAACACATACTTTCATAAAGTTCATCTGCGCCTATTGAAATTTCTTCACCGCTTGTTGCTATTTTCCCGTCAACAAGCCTTGCATTAACTGTCGCTTTTCTTCCGCATTTGCAAATTGACTTGATTTCCATAATAGAATCTGCGATTTCGATAAGACGTTTGCTCCCTTCAAAAAGTTCTGTTTTAAAGTTTGTCAAAAGACCATAGCACAAAACTGGCATATTTAAAGAAATATCTTTTAATTCGTTGACCTGCCTTTTGGTCAAGAATTGACATTCGTCAACAATAATGACCTCTCTTTCACCTTTTATGTCATATTTTTCACACAACTTAAAAAAGTCATCTTGACAATCAAATTCATTGCACTTGCTTTTTAGTCCTATTCGACTGCTTACAACAGCCTGTCCATCAACTATTGTTCTATTGTCAGATTTAGGTTTAAAAAGATAAACCTTAAATCCCTTTTGCTCGTAATTAAATTTGCACATTAATGCTTGGGCTGTCTTGCTACTGCCCATAGCACCGTATTTAAAATATAATTTACTCATATACCCTTCTTTAGTCAATTATTATTGTATAATATTTTTAATATATTTTTAAATTTTTCTTTTTTATTATTTTTTTATTTTTTTATTAATTATTTTTAATGAATTATTATTTTAAAATATCGTTTTTATTTTTAATTCATTTAAATATTTTCATCTTCAAAATCTGACAAATCAAAAACTTTTTTATTATCTTGTATTGTTTGTTTCCTTTGTTTGCTTCTTTTTCTATCAATTTCGTAGGCCTCTCTTTCAGTCACATCATCAAAGCCTTTTCTCTCAATTTCCTTTTTATATTTTTTGCCTTTGTATCTTTTAAATTCCTCTTGTTCTCTCTCCCATTCTTCTCGAGAAGTTTTATACTCTCTAGATGCAAGCATACGTTCTCTTTTCAAGTTTTCTTCGCTGCTATGTCTTTCGGGTTTAAAAGTCATATCTTTAAAATCACCAATTTGCCTATTTGAAGATGAAGTTCTTTCATTTGCAAAAGAGAATATATTTTCTTGATTTAAACTAGTAGAAGCATCTATTTCCCTCGTCATTCTGTTTGCTTTCGTTATTTTGAACGTTACAGGCGAACATAATCGCAAAAGAGGCGTTCTGCTTTCTTTGTTTATTATAGCACTACCAAAGGGTGATAAAACGACATTCTTTGTGTTTATTCCCTTGCTCTCAAGAACCTCTCTAGCAGGAATTTGAACCTTAATTCCTTTTTCTTCATTTTCAACCAAAACAATAAGGTCGTTGATTGTTGCATTTTTACCATCAATGAGTTTTTTAAATCCGCACACATAGCCTTTCATAATGTCACCAATATGGCCTTCGCAATAAATAGCAGAATTTGTTTCCTGTATTTCTCTTTCGGCCAAATCAATTTCATCTTGCATTTGATTTGCCCATTGACACAAGTCTTGAACATATTCCTCATCTAAAAGTTTTTCACCCTTCATATAAGCAAGAATATTATAATGAGTGACATAGTCAGTTACTCTTCTAATTGGAGATGTAGTATGAGAATAATGCCTACTTTGAAGTCCAAAGTGACTTAAAGTTTCATCAAACATTGGGTCATATTTATCTGACTTGTTGGTCTGGTATGGTGTTGAGTGGTCAAAATCGCTATTATCTTGCCTCTTTTTTGAATTTTCTCTAATTGTTTTACTGCTTACAAATCCGACATCATTTGGATTTGGAGTAAGATTATATTTAGCCTTACTTTGCATACGTATCAAAAAGTTGTTTATGACCTTTTCTTGATTAGTCCCTTTTGCACTTACAATAATTCTTTTTATTGATTGAGGTGTAAGTTTCCCATCAAAATCAATACCCATATAGCCAAAAAATTCTTCCGCTTGAATATTTCTATCATCATTTGGTGCTTCGTGAACACGATAAGGAATTGGAATCCCTCTTTTAAGTGCAAACTCTGCAGACGCTTCATTTGCAGTAAGCATAAATGCCTCTATAACCTTATGATAATGACAATTCTCTTGCGGAGTTATGTCTATAATGTCGCTCATATCAGGACTAAAGCGAACATCATAGGCATTATTTGAATTAAAATTGATTATATCACGTTTTTTAAATCCCTTCCACAAAATGTCAGACGCTTTATTGTTTAATATAACCTGTTCTTCTTTTGACAAAGGTGTTTTATCATAAATTTTCTTTATTATACCTTCAAAAGTAATATCTTTATTGTTATCAACAATCTCCTGTGCCTCTTCATAACTATATTTTTCATGACTTCTTATCACTGCATCAATTATCTTGCTACTTATTGGCATACCCGTCTTGGTATCAACAACAGATTTTACAACAAATGCAAGGCGGTCAACATGTGGATTTAGCGAACAAATGTTTGTAGAAAGTTCTGGCGGAAGAATGTTGTATGCCTTATTTGGTGTGTAAGTGGTGAACGCTCCTTGAATATATCTTCTCCCAATTTCGCTATTGAGGTCAACATATTTTGTCACATTAGCAACAGCCGTATAAACCACCAAATTCCCATCTTCATCAAAAGTTGAATAAATTGCATCATCCATATCTTTACAGGTTGCAGGGTCGGTAGTCGTAAACATTAAAGAGCGAAGGTCAACGATTTTTTCTTTTCCGCCACCTGATTTTATAACTCCATCTTCATCAATCAAAGTATATTTACTCAAATCTACTTCGCTTGGAATTTGCTCTATCTCTTTTATTACCGCCTCGTCACTCCATGACATATTCGCTCCATGACTTTCAGCAATTGCATCATATTCAGCAACAGGATTTCCTGCATCTCCCTTCACTTCCCTTATGTAACCCATGGCTTGAGATGTTCCATCTTCTTGTGAAATAACCTCCATTTTGCAGATTTTATCTTGGAACTTTGGCAGATACTTTTTCTCGTTTAAAATCAAAATGTTTTGTTTAAAACGGGATTTATCATTTGGAATAAAAACCAAATTATCATGGTCTGATTTCATAACTCGTCCATAAACAAGGTTGCTTTGATTATTATTAGGCTGAAATTCTCTAAGTCTTGGCTCATGCTTAACACTTTGATTTTCACTTTCTTTTGCAATTATAAAAGGAATTGCCCTTTCTTTATTTTCTAAATATGTAAGAGTTATAGATACTTTATCGTTTGACTTAAAGCCTTTCACTTCTTGTAAGTCAATCCCATATTGATGATTATCCTTGTCTATTAAAACATAAGCCTTCTTTCCAGTAATAATTAAAGTCCCACTTTTCACTTGCTCACTTTTTATTTGAACGTTTTTGCCGTTAAAAACAATTCTATTTTCATTTTTTAATTCTTCAATTACTGCGTCAAACTTATTTCCAGACTCAACAATTTTATGCTTTACAAATGTTTGACGTAAAGAAAAAAGGTCTTTTGGTTCTGTTAAGGTCGCTTTGGCAATCTCCTTAAAAATTCTTTCACGACTATATAAAGCCTTTAAATTTTTATAACTTTTATTGCCCATAACTCCCCCTATTTACAATTAACATTTTCTAATATCATAATAACATATTTAATACAATAAATCAAGACGATTTATCATAAAATAAAAAAAGTGTTTCGACCTAAACATAAAACTTTTTCTCTATACATTTTGGAATTAAAAATTTTAGATAGAGAAAAGTCAAGAAAAAATTGCAAAGAAACTTTAAAAATGATATAATGAATTTAAGGATAACTATAATGATTGGATACGATTTTGATAAAACAATATATGATGGTGACTCTTTCATAGATTTTTATAAATATTGTCTTTTGAAAAGGGCCTATCTTTTGTTATATTTGCCCTTTCAACTTTGCTTACTACTTTTGACTTGTTATAGTCGTAAATATATGAAACAAACTTTTGCGTCATATCTACTTTTTATAGGCAAAAAAGAAAAACTTATAGAAGGGTTTTGGAATAAGAATATGTCAAAAGTAAAAGACTTTTACTTTAGACAAAAACGAGATGATGATATTATAATATCAGCAAGTCCTAGTTTTCTTCTTATTCCTATTTGCAAACGCATAGGTATTAAAAATTGTATAGCGACAAATATGGATGTTAGAACAGGAATTATTAAAGGGAAAAACTGCCGAGGTATGCAAAAAGTAATTGAATTTAAAAAAGCCTTTCCTAAAGATTCACTACTTGCCTACTTTGGAGATAGCAAGAGCGATTTATATATGATTTCTTTTGCTAAATATGGCTATTATGTCAAAGGTCATTATATAACGCAAATTAAATGATAAAAGTTTATAAAACTATCACTAGAACTAAAATTTTATATAAGGGGTTTTTATGAAAAAGATTGATGAAAAATATTTTTTAAATGATAAAGAAAAAACATCATTAACAATTGAAGATTGCTTGACTAAAGATGAACAAATATTGTGGAAAGGAAAACCTAAAAAATCTGCTTTTATTTTAAATGAATTTTTTAAAATGTTCCCTATTGCATTGATTTGGTTATTAATTGACAGCGGAATTATAGCAGTTTTAATCATCAATGAGGCATTCAACCAAATGCCAGTTTTTGCTATTATTTTTATAGTTGTTTTCTTTGCTATACATTTAATACCTGTTTGGTTTTGGATTTCAAATATCGTAACAGCAAACAAAAGGCATAAAAATATTGAATATGTCTTTACAAATGAACGTATTTTGATAAAATCAGGACTTGTTGGAATAGATCTAAAAACAATCTACTACAGTGAGATTCAATTTGTAAATTTAAAGGTTGGAATAATAGATAAAATGCTTAAAGTCGGCGACATTTATATCACAGCAAGTTTCCATTCTGCCATTCTTTATGATATTGAAGATCCATACAATATTTCAACAAAATTACAAAAAATAGTAAATGATATCAAAACTGACATTGAATATCCAAATGAATTAAGACCTGCGGAAAATTATGGATATAAAACACAATTAAAGAATATAAACTTAAAAAATAATAATGACGAAGAAAAATGAAATAATTTTATTAAAAAATAAACAAAAAAAATCATGTTTGCATATAAAATCTTGTGAAAGGAGTTATAATGGCAAACGAAGATTTTTATATTGGTGCGAATGATGAACACGGAGTCAATCCTCCAACAGTTGGAAAACGCACACCTGTAATGCCCGGACTAAATAGACAAATATATGAAAACGAATTTAACCGAGCGGCGAAAAATAAATTCATTGAAGCTTGTATGCGTCAAGATTTTTCAGTTTATGATGTTAAACCAGAATTTCAAGATGTTTCAATTTCAGAGCGTGTCAGACGTATAAACTCTCAAAATTTGACACTTCTTGTAACTTTTGCATATAATGCCTATCTTGAAGAGTTTAATTCTGCGTCAGGGCTTGAGGTTTTTTACTCGCCACTTAATGCTAGAGCAAATGAAAGCCGTGCGCTTGCACAAAATTTGTATAATCAATTAAGGCTTGGCACAGAACAAAACTTGCGAGGTGTAAAAACGTTGGATGTTGGAGTTCTTTCAAGTGTAAACTGCCCTTCATCACTTATTGAAGCAGGGTTTATGACCAACTTGAGAGAGGCTAAACTTATGATAAATCCACTTTTTCAAACTGAAGTTGGAGAGGAGGCTTGTCACGGAGTTTGTGACTATCTTGGAGTATCATATCTTCCACGTGACAACATAAATAACTACCCGCTTATTAAAAGCGGAAGCCGAGGAAACTTTGTCTTTTTATTGCAGTTTATTTTAAATAATCAATATGGGGCAAATTTGTCGGTTGATGGTATTTTTGGAAACAATACAAGAAATGCTGTCTTAAAATTTCAACAAGAAAATTCTCTATCGACTGACGGCATAGTAGGTCCTAATACTTGGAAAACTCTTTTGACATTACCTGCTTATCCACTCTTGCGAGAAGGCTCACGTGGTGCTTATGTTACACTTTTGCAACAACTTCTTGAAAGCAATCTTTATCCAGTGGGGAATATTGATGGAATTTTTGGCAGTCGAACCTTGAGTGCTGTTCGAGCTTTTCAACGTGACAATTCTCTTACAGTTGATGGTTTGGTTGGTCCTAACACTTGGAGCGCATTAACAAACTTTTAAAGGTCGTCATAAGAAATTCACAAAATTAATTAAAAAGATTTCACAAATAAAAAACTCTATCATGATGGGGTGCACCCCAAAAGTTGGACAAAAATTTAATTAAATTATTTGATTTTGAGTTCGGTATTTTACCGGACTCATTTTTAATTTAAGTATTATTCTTTCGTTATTGTAATAATATATATATTCCT
>CALWCW010000010.1 GCA_944376495.1 uncultured Clostridia bacterium
TAATTATGAGATAGAAGTTGAAAATTTTTAGCAATCTCCATAAAATTCTCATATTGCTCTAAAACAATACCTTTTACAAAAGGATTATAGCATGCTTTTTCAATTTTATGCCTTTGATTAATGTCCATAAATTTCCCCTTACAGTATTATTATAACAAAATTTTTATTATTAGACAATATTTTTAAGAAAATTTGACTTTTTTGTTAATTTTTCATAAATTTTATAAAATTTAAAACAACTTATAAAAATAATTTTTATTAAATTCTTTCAATAAATGCTTTTATTTTTTTATAATCAAACTCAAAATCAAGCGAACTTTCTCCAGATTGTCCAACTATAACAATATCACTTAAAGTTCCTTTTTTTATTTGTTCTTGATATTTTAAAAGCATATTGACAAGTTTCTCATCTCCATCAAGTTCTATTTTAATATGATTTACGACTTCAAAACCGCTTTCTTTTCTTAAATTTTGGATTTTGCTGACAAATTCTTTAACAATGCCCTTTTCTATTAACTCTTCATTTAAGGCAGTATCAAGAACAACGGTAATTTGTCCATTTGTTTCGCTTGAATACCCTTCTTTATTTTTTAAAGTAATAAGCAAATCCTCTTGACTTAAAGTTATGTGCTGTTCTCCAAAATCAAACTCTAAATTTTCGCCCTTTCTAACTTTTCCAACCGCTTGAACTGGATCAATAGATGATAAATATTCCTTAATTCCATTTAACGCTTTACCATATTTTGGCCCAACTGTGCGAAGTTGAGGTTTAATTTCATAAGATACAAATTCATCAGCATTTTGAAGAACTTCTAGATTTTCAACATTAAGTTCATCCTTTATTAAAGCAACAAGTTCTTCACCTAAATGAAGTTTTTCATTAGTGCAAATCAAAACTTTTGAAAGTGGTTGACGATTTTTAACATTACTTGCACTTCGACAAGCCCTTCCAAGCAAAACTATTTCTAAAACTTTATTCATTCCATCATTTAAACTTGCATCAATCATGCTTTCGTCAGCCTTTGGATAAGAGCAGAAATGGACACTTTCAGGTGCATTTTTATCTAAATTACGAACAAGGTTTTGATAAATTTCTTCAGATATAAAAGGAACAAAAGGTGCAATTAATTTACTTAAGCCAACTAAAACCTCATATAAAGTTTTGTATGCAGATATTTTATCATCACTTTCTTCACTACCCCAAAATCTTTCTCTTGAACGTCTTATATACCAATTTGATAATTTATCAACAAATTCAGTAATCGCTCTTGAAGGAGTGAGCATATCAAACTTTTCAAGAGAAGCATCCGTTAATTTAACAAGTGCATTAAATTCTGAAAGCAACCACTTATCTAAAAATGATAACTTGCAGTCGTTAAGGTCATATTTGCTTGGGTCTATTTTATCTATTTCTGCGTATAACACATAGAAAGCATAAACGTTCCAAAGTGTCCCCAAGAACTTTCTTTGAAGTTCTATCAAATTATCTTCATTGAAGGCTATACCTTGTCCAGGAACACAATTGTTATAGAAATACCACCTTAAAGCATCTGCACCTTCCTTATTTAATATTTCAGAAGGGTCAACTCCATTCCCAAGATGTTTTGACATTTTTAGACCATGTTTATCAAGCACAAGACCTAAAACATTACAAGCCTTATATGGTGACTTTCCAAAAACAGCAGTATTTACCGCTTGAAGTGTGTAAAACCAACCTCTTGTTTGGTCTATTGCTTCACAAATGAAATCAGCTGGGAATGATTTTTCGAATAGTTCTTTATTTTCAAAAGGATAGTGATATTGAGCAAAAGGCATAGACCCAGAATCAAACCAGCAGTCCATAACTTCAGGTGTTCTATGCATAATCTTGCCACATTTTTCACATTTGATTGTCAATTTATCAAGGGTTGGCTTATGAAGGTCAATATCTCCACTTACACCAGTCAAAGTCCTTAATTCTTCGACAGAACCAACAACATGATAATGACCACATTCACAAGTCCAGAAAGGAAGAGGCGTCCCCCAATATCTATTTCTAGAAATTCCCCAATCAATATTGTTTTCAAGGAAATTTCCCATTCTTCCTTTTTTAATGTGTTCAGGTTGCCAATTGACGCTTTCATTATTCTTAACCATTTGATCTTTAATAGCAGTAGTCTTTACAAACCAGGTATTGCTAGCATAATATAAAAGCGGACTACCACAACGCCAGCAATGAGGATATGAGTGTTCAAAAGGCAAAACTTTAAACATTTTATTTTCTTTTTCTAATTTTTCAATGATAAATTTATCAGCATTTTTGACAAACATTCCACCAAAGTCTGTTTTATCACTCATCTTTCCATTTTCATCGACTAGTTGAACAAAAGAGAGATTGTATTTTTTTGAAACATTGTAATCATCTTCACCAAAGGCAGGTGCTATATGAACAATACCTGTTCCGTCCTCTGTTGTAACATAATCATCAACGACAACAAAATATCCATTTTTAACATCATCTTTAACATAGTCAAAAAGAGGATAATATTTATGATATTCAAATTCTTTTCCTGTTTTTAAATATATTTTTCTATAAGTCCCCTCTTCAAAAAGTGAAGGAACAAGTTTTTCAAGCATGATGTAAAATTGTCCATCTTGTTCTATTTTAACATAGACCTCGTTTGGATTCATACAAAGTGCGACATTTGAAGGTAAGGTCCAAGGAGTTGTAGTCCACACTAAAAAGTAAGTATTTTCCTCTTCTGCACTTTTTACCTTAACAAAAACTGAATTTTCTTTTAAAATTTTGTAATTATCGCCATTTTCAACTTCCATTTTTGAAAGTGAAGTTCCGCAACGTGGACAATATGGAACAATCTTGTGACCTTTATAAATAAGTCCTTTTTTATCCATTTCTTTTAGAGCCCAAAAGATACTTTCAATATAGTTGTTATCATATGTGATATAAGGATTTTCCATATCAACCCAATAACCAACCTTATCAGTCATCTCTTCCCACATTGCTTTATATTTCCAAACTGATTCACGACAAAGTTTAATAAAATTTTCAACACCATATTTTTCAATATCTTGTTTGCCGTTAAGACCTAATGTTTTTTCAATTTCAACTTCTACAGGAAGCCCATGTGTATCCCAACCTGCTTTACGATAAATATAATATCCCTTCATTGACTTAAATCTTGGAATAATATCTTTCATAACACGAGTAAGTGGGTGTCCAATGTGTGGTTTCCCATTCGCTGTTGGAGGTCCATCAAAAAGAGCAAAAGATCTGTCACTATCTTTATTTAAATTAAGTGCCTTCTTAATAATACCATTATCTTTCCAAAACTTTAAAATTTTTCTTTCATTCCCGACAAAATCTAATTTTGTGTCAACTTTATTATACATATCCTTTTTCTCCTTTTTTATAAAATGATTTAAAATTAACAAAAATTTTAATATATTTAGAAAATTTAATCATTTTTTATTAATTTTTCTATCATTTTTCATGATTTTTTCATTTTTTGTGTGTTTTTTGGTTTTAAAATTATTTCATTTAAAACAAAAAACCGCATAAAGTTACAAGAACCTAATGCGGTTTTATACCACTTGTAAACTTAAGTTGTAGTAGGCAAACACCCACCTCTTCTATAACGGGAAGTCCCGGAATTTATTACTATAATTTTCACAAATTCAGCTCCGAAAGTGATAATCTATAGAATTTTTATTATCTTCCACCAACCGATAACTCTCTGTAAAAATATTTATCTATAAACCTTGTCTTTCATCATCGCTTTTTTTAATTACGAATTAATTATATCAAGTTGATTGAGTTTTGTCAACCTTTGTTAATAATTTTCTAGAATATTTTGAGCTTCAACAATATTAGCCGTAGTCATAATGCCTGATGGTCTTTCGTGATTTGTCCCTTTCTTTGTAATCAATATTGCAAGAAGTTTTCTATTTTTATTAAATTCATTCAATGCTTCTTCAATCGTGCAATCAATCTTTTTAACACAATAATAATCGGTTGCAAGAGAAGAAAGCATATCTTCTATCTGAACGTTGTCTAAAAATACATCACCTTTACCGCCAGTTATAAGAAATTGACCAAGAGAAGTTAAAATTTTTTGACCATTTGCAACTCCAATAAGTTCATTTCCTTTATAGACAGGTATATTGCTGTAATTTACACTTGCCATCAATTTTATAACTTCTCTCATACTTTTATCTGCTGATGTTATAACAACCCTTTTATTGGCAACTGTATCAATAACCTTTGGTGGTGTCGTCAAAAGTTTTTTAATGTGTTCAATATTTTCTACAACAGAATCATGAGGCTCGGCAATAACAAACTCTTCATTATTATTATGGACAATTGCGTTACGAAGCCTTCCATAATCAATTAAATCATCTTCATATTTGCGAACAACATAATTCATACTTACAGTTTTTCTAATTAAATCAGAAAAGCCCATTGAACGATTCATTCCATAACGTGTTTTAAGTGCATAATCTATATCATTATAAGCGTCAATAAAACGTTTAGAATTTTGAAATACCTCTCTATTTTGCATTCTTATCTCCTAATATATATAATATAATAACAAATTAACACCCTTTTTGTCTAGAATTTTTCACATATTTTATATAATACAAAAAATTTTAAAATATTTTTATTCAAATAAAATTAGAAACTTTCAACTTTTCTATTTATTAAATGCTTATAATTTTATTTGTAAAAAATTTTTAATTTAATGTTTTTTATCTAATAATTTCTTTTTCTCCAAAATATTATTAAATTTTCTATAAAATTTATTGCAAAAATAGATTAAATGTGTTAAAATTATACTGCTGGGCTAGATGGAGAGTTAGCGGTGCTCTGTTACCCACAATCCGCTACAGTGGGATTGAATGCTTATAGCGGTTTAAATTTTGTAAATATGTGCATATAAATTTGGCGATGAAATCAAGGTCTTATGCAACTGAAATCTCTGAATCATGTCAGGACCTGACGGTAGCATCATTAAGGAGACACTTCAGTGTGCCATGAGGAAGCTTTGGTGGAGTTAAACTTATATGAGGCAGTTATGGAATTTTTATCAATATAAGATGCCCAGCAAAGAAAATACTGCGAACTTTTTCGCTTGATATAAAAAATGCTATGAAAAATCATAGCATTTTTATTTTTTTGATGTAATTGTAATAATTTATTTCATATTAAAAAGCAAAATCAAATTAATAAAAAATTAAAATAACAAAAACTCCGCAAATTAACTTTTTTTAAAGATATTTTGATATTTATAGTATAAAATTTCTATTTTCGTTCAAACTAAACATGAGGAGGAAGTTATGAAAGATTTAATGTTACTTGTTGGTTTCGGTGCAGGAATGATAACTGGAATGGTGCTTTATAAATATTCAAAAAGTGCTAAACAAGTATTTAATAAAGGAGAAACTGCTGTTATGGAAACTTTTGAAAAAGGCGAGAAAAAAATAGAAAAAGAAGCTGATAAATTAAAAAAAGGTGCTGAAAAAGTCATGAAAGAAGCCGAAGAAAAAATGGAAGAAGGCACTGAAAAAATTAAAAAGAAATTAAAAACAAAATAAATATTTTTTGGAACATTATAATAATATTTTTTAATTTTTAGCCTAAAATAAAAAAAATAACTCATGAATATATCATGAGTTATTTTATTTTACTAATATTATTTTTTTATTGTATTTTTCAAAAATTATTTCTAATTTTAAAGTTTTTCACCTAAAAATTGTATTTTTTATGGTTAAAATTGAAATTTTACTTTATTTTCAATATTTATCAACTTAAATTGCTTTACGTTCTTCTTTTTCTTTCTTTTTATAATAATCCTCAACGGCATTTTTTATTGCCTCTTCAACCAAGGATGCAGTATATTCTTTTTGCTCTGGAATTTCTCCCATTCCTTCTAAAATATCAAGATTGCTTATTCTCAAAGCCTCTTCTAAGTTCTTGTTTATAAGTTGTTTGCAAGCTTCGTCACAGGCAACTATTGTGCATACACCGCCATAAACTTTAAATTTAGCACTTCTAATAATTCCCTCTTCATCAACAAGAATATAGATTTTAATAATATCTCCACATTCTTCATCTCCAATCTTGCCAACACCGTTTGCTCCACGCAATCCACCTGCATATTGAGGATTTTGAAATCTTTCTAAAATTTGTTCACTATACATTCTTATTTCCTCCCTGCTTTTGTTATCGCTGAAATTGACCTTAATTTCGAAACAACCTTTTCTAATGCTTCAACGGCATAGTCAATATCGCTTTTTGATAGATTTTTGCTAAATGAAAATCTAATAGAACCATTTGCAAGTTGTTCTTCAATTCCCATAGCCTTTAAAACGTGAGATGGCTCAACAGAATGAGATGTGCAGGCAGAACCTGTTGATACAGCAACTCCTTCCATATCAAGAAGCATAAGCACAGATTCTCTATCCACCATTTCAAAAGAAAGATTTACTATTCCATTAACTTTTTGTTGTGGGTGACCATTATAATGAACATAATCAATTCTTTCATTGACACTATGCAAAAAATAATCTCTAATGCTTCTTAATTTTTGTTGATTGATTGCGATATCTCTTGTGGCAATTTCAACTGCCTTTCCGAAGCCCGCAATTGCAGGAACATTTAAAGTCCCACCACGTTTTGCTCTCTCTTGAGAACCTCCTACAATAAGGTTGTCAATTCTAATTCCGTTTTTAAGATATAAACAGCCTACACCCTTTGGTCCATAAATTTTATGAGCAGATAATGTCAAAGCATCAATTTCCATATCTTGAACATCAAGACGAATTGCACCCATAGCTTGAACAGCATCAGTATGGAATATAACACCATAATCATGTGCTATCTTTGCAATTGCTTTGATATTTTGAATTGTGCCAACCTCATTATTCACTGCCATAATTGAAATTAAAGTTGTATCTTTTCTTATTGAGTGCATAAGTTCAATAATATTAACAAGTCCTGTCTTATCTACAGGGAGATAAGTCACTTCGTAACCTTCTTCTTCAAGTTGTTTGCAAGCATCTAAAACTGCATGATGCTCAATTTGACTTGTTATAATATGCTTACCTTTATTTGAATAAGCATGAGCAATTCCTTTTATTGCCCAATTATCAGCTTCAGTTCCACCTGAAGTAAAATAAATTTCATTAGACTTTCCAGCATTTATTGCATGAGCTATTCTATCTCTTGCTCTATCAACAATAGCAGAAGCCTCACGTCCAAAACTATGCAATGAATTGCTGTTTCCATAAACTGCGTTAAAGCATGGTAACATCTCGTTGAGAACTTCACTTGCTACATAAGTTGTTGCTGCATTATCAAGATAAACCCTTCTATTCATTTCATTTCTCCTTTATTCAATAATATTTTATCACTTTATATAGATAAAGTCAAGATGCAATAAAAAATAAATTTCAACAATTGTCCACAAAAATAGAAAATTTATCAATAAATATAAAAAATAGGTCAAATTATTAAATTTTTTATAGGTTTTTATTATTAACAAAAATTTTTTTAAAAAAAGAGCCATTTAGCTCAATTTTTTAAAAATATTTCTTTAACTTTATAAATACTTTTCAACTTCTCTTTTGCAATCTTCAAAAGTCCAAACACCAACATGCTTTTCAACGTCTTTGCCGTCTTTAAAAACCATAAGTGTTGGAATTGACATTATTCCAAATCTTCTTGCTAAATTTTCGTTTTGGTCAACATCAACTTTATAGATTTGAACTCTTTCGTCTATCTCTTTGCTAACATCCTCTAAAATATCAGCCATCATACGACAAGGACCGCACCAAGTTGCAAAAAAGTCAATTAAAACAACCCCTTGTTTTATAACCTCATCAAATTCTTTTTCATCAATTATTTTCATATTTCCCCCTTTAAAATTTTATTTATTACCGCAGATGCAACGACTCCGCCACACACTATCGGATAATAACTTATGCTACCTATAACCCTACCACAATTAATAGGTTTTGAGTTAGATGAAACCACATCTAAAGATTTTACATTATTTTCTCTCAATTTTTTTCTAACTATTTTAGCAAGACCATCATCATGCGTTTTGTAAATATCAGTTAGATGAAAATTAGGTTCATCATATCTATTTCCAGCACCCATTGCGGAAATAATATTTATTTTATGCTTTTTACAGAAAAGTATAAGTGCTATTTTATCATTGACAGAATCTATAGCATCGACAACACAATCGGTATTATTTATAAATTGTGACACATTTTCTTCATTTAAACGCGTTTTAATTGTTAAAACTTCAATTTTTTCATTTATTTTTAGCAAAATATTTTTTAAAACATCAACTTTAAATTGACCTATTGTATCTTCAAAAGCCACAACCTGCCTATTCACATTTGAAGATGACACTTTGTCAAAATCAATAAGTGTGAATTTTTCAATGCCCGCTCTTGCTAGCATTAAAGTGACTGCACCACCAACTCCGCCTGTGCCAACTATTGTTATATGCTTTTGTTCAATTTTTTTTAAATTCTCACTTCCAATTAAAAGTTCTGTTCGTGATTTATCCATTATTTACCTATAAAATATACTTTTTCAAATCAAATTTTTTCTTTGATTCTTTAAATGCGGTTTGAACATAAGTTCTATCAATTTTTACTTCAAGCATTGGATGGTCGCCAGAAGCATTGAAAGAAATATCTTCAAGCAAAATTTCCATAATTGTATGAAGACGTCTTGCTCCTATATTTTCACTTGTTTCATTTTCAGTTGCTGCCATCTCTGCAATTTCGTCAAGAGCATCATCTGTAAATTGCAAGTCAATATTATCAACTTTTAAAATGCTTGCATATTGCAAAGTAACAGAATTTTTTGGTTCAGATAAAATTCTCTTGAAATCATCTTTAGTAAGATTATCAAGGTCAACTCTTATAGGAAAACGTCCTTGTAGTTCTGGAATCATATCTTCAATATTTGAAACATGGAAAGCACCAGACGCAATAAACAAAATGAAGTCGGTTTTCACATTTCCATATTTTGTTGCAACTGTGCTTCCTTCAACGATTGGAAGAATATCCCTTTGCACACCTTCTCTTGAAACATCTTGATTGTTTGAACCACCAGATTTACCTATAATTTTATCTATTTCATCAATAAAGATGATTCCTTCTTCTTCCGTTCTTCTTATTGCTTCAGCAAAAACATTATCCTTATCAATAAGTTTATCACATTCCTCGCTCATAAGCACTTCTCTTGCTCTTGCAACCGACATTTTGCGTTTTTTATGACGTTGAGGAAGCATTCCATCAAAGATTGAGCCAATATTAATCTCTGGGCCTCCTACAGAAACCATTGGTTTTGGAGAATCTACTACAATAACCTCAACGACTTCATTTTCAAGTTTTCCATTTGAATAATCTTTAGCAACTTCTGTTCTATCAACAGCAATATCATTTGCTCGTCTTGTGTCGCAAATTGCATCTAAAAGTTTAGTATCAACAGTTGGTTTAACTTTTGATTCAATTTCATGTGTTTTTTCATCTTTTACCATTCGAACAGCAACTTCAACAAGGTCACGAATCATACTTTCGACATCACGTCCAACGTAACCAACCTCAGTATATTTTGTAGCCTCAATTTTAATAAAAGGTGCTCCAACAAGTTTTGCAAGACGTCTTGCAATTTCGGTTTTACCAACACCGGTAGGCCCTTTCATAATAATATTTTTAGGAGTAATTTCTTCACGTAATTCTTTTGGAAGCCTGCTTCTTCTATAACGATTTCGAAGAGCAATAGCAACTGCTCTTTTGGCTCTTGCCTGACCTATAATATATTTATCAAGTTCTTCAACTATTTCTCTAGGTGTTAAATTCATTTTATACCTCCTCTATGGTTATATGGTCATTTGTAAATACGCAAATTTGACCAGCAATTTCAAGTGCTTTTCCTGCAATTTCTCTAGCTGATAAATCGGTGTTTTGTTTTAAAGCCTTTGCAGCCGCTAAAGCATAATTTCCGCCCGACCCAATTGCACAAACATCATCATCAGGTTCAATAACCTCACCTGTTCCGCTTACAATCAAAAGTTTTTCTTTATCAGCAACAATCATCATTGCATTAAGTTGTCTTGCCGCTTTATCTTCTCTCCAAGTTCCAGCAAGTTCAACAGCACTTCTCATAAGATTTCCAGAAAACTTGTTTAACATATTTTCAAAACGTTCACAAAGCGAAAAAGCATCTGCAACCGAACCTGCAAACCCTATTACAACTTTATCATTATAAATTCTTCTCACTTTATGTGCGTTAGATTTAAAAATAACACTTTCTGACAATGTAACCTGACCATCACCAGCAATAGCAATTTTGCCATCTTTTTTTACTCCACATATTGTTGTCCCTCTAAATAGACTTTCCATTTTTATAATCCTCCTTATATTTAGCAAGTGCTTCAACCGACCTATTATAAGCCTTTGAAACAAGTTCATCTACATCTTCACCGCCAGCAATTTGTATAACCCCATAATCTTCTATAAAAGGTAGGGGTCTTGTTCCTACAACTGAAATAACGGTTTTGGCAAGTGAACCTATGCAAGTATTTTTTGGCATAGGTATCATTAATTTTTCATTGAAATATTTATTAACGTTAAGAGCAGTATAAATCCCGCTTGCTATGCAATCAACATACCCTTCAATTCCCAAAATTGAACCCGCAAAAAACAGGTTTTCATTTTGGTGACACTGATGAAACTCGTTGACCACATAACGTGAATTGAGATAACAAACATCAAGCATATCCGCTTTTTTCTTTATGATTGATTTTTCAAACCCCTCAAGCGAACTAAAAACTTCAAGTTGGTTTACAATATCAAATTTTGAGCATATATCTTCAAGTCTTAATCCGTTTTCTGTTTTTCTTAATTTTAAAACCGCATAAGGTCTTTCTTTAACTCCATTGAGAAGAAGTGGCATCATTGCATAATTTTTTAGATTATCCTTTCCTCTATTGACAAGTTCTTCCATTGTGTTTTCTTTAAGCACAAAATTTTTGTCGTTAATCTCACTATTAAGACCTTTAACTATATGATTGATAAAGTCAATATAACTACTATAGTCAAGCGGAAGATATAAATATTCTTTATCATTTCCATTTGAAATCAAATTGCTTTCATCAATTTTTTGCAAAACAGGATAGATTGGCATATGATTATAGCAACGCATATAACCCAAATTTGTAAGCAAATACTCATAGAGCCCTTCATCAGTTTTTGGGCCTGTTGCAATAATAGTCACTTCTTTTGGATTTACTTCATTAACACTTGCTTCAAAAAATTCTATATTCTCGTTGTGTTTAACCATTTCTCGTCCAATCTCTAGTAATCTTGAAGGCAAATCATCACTAATTCCTTGAGATAAAAGTTCTCTTTCTGCCTTTATTAGCGGACTTCCAAGCAGTGACAATTCTTGTCTTAATAAAACTTCATTTATTTCTCTTTTTTCACTGAAATCACTTTTATAATCACATGATTTATATGTTCCATTTCTTTTAGAATCAAACAAATGAACTTTAATTCCATGTCCTGCCAAAAACAAAGCACACTCTATGCCAGCAAAACCGCACCCTATGACGTTAACAAAAGCTCTGTTAAATTTCATCATTCTCCTTAAATAGCAATAATATTATATGACGCAATGAAATCTCATCGCCATTTTAATTATAATACATTTTAAGATAAAGTCAAAACAATATATTGATAAAAATAAAAATTAATAAGTAATCTTGTCAAAAATAAAACAGCCTGTTTGACTGTCTTATCTTTTATAAAATTTCTTTATCAAATTCATCACTAAATGCAAAACTATCATGAAACACGTCTATTATTATAACCTACATTTCTAATAACCCAGCCTCTTCTTAAAATTCTTTTTAATTTTGCAATTTCTTCATAAAATGATTTATTCATTATTTTCTTCCTCCACTTTATCTTTTATATAATCGCATTTTGAATTACTACATTTGATTTTTTTGCCTTTAATTATAAGAGGACTTTGGCAATTAGGACACTTTTCGCCCGTTGGAACATCCCAACTCATAAACTTACATTCTGGATATTTTTCACAAGAATAAAAGGTTTTACCTTTTTTACTTTTTCTCTCAACCATTCTATTTCCACATTCTGGGCATTTTCCAACATATTTAATAGTTGCTTCAAGCGGTTTTGTATTTTTACATTTTGGAAAATTAGAGCAAGCAAGAAATTCACCGAATCTCCCGCTTCTTATAAGCATTTTTCCACCGCACTTATCACATATAATGTCAGTTTCCTTTGGAGGCTCTTTCATAGTGATAGGACTTGCACCAGCCCTTTCAAGCAAATGTTCAAACCCATTCCAAAAGTTCGTAACAACATTATGCCAATCTTCATTTTTATTTGCTATATCATCAAGTCTGTTTTCCATGTATGCTGTAAATTTAACATTTATGACACTGCTAAAAAATTGTTCTAAATAATCATTGATTTTTCGACCAAGTTCTGTTGGAACCAAATATTTTCCTTCTTTTATAGCATATTTTCTTGATGTAAGCACAGTTATTGTCACCGCATAGGTCGCTGGTCTGCCAATACCTTTTTCTTCCATTGCTTTTACAAGGCTAGCTTCTGTATATCTAACAGGTGGTTTTGTGAATTTTTGTTCTGGAATAAGTTTTTCGCAAGGAAGCATTTCCCCCTCTTCAAGTTTTGGAAGTTTGCCAGCCATACCTTCTTTATTTTCTTCTTCAACATACTCTTTATAAACGGCCGTATAACCCGGAAACTCCATCGTTTTACCGCTTACTTTAAACCCATAATCTTCGCAAGTGAAATTTACAGATACATTTGAGTATTCCGCTTCTGACATTTGACTTGCCAAAAATCTTTCGTAAATAAGTTTATAAAGTCTATAGTTATCACTTGTCAATGTTTCTTTCACCATATCAGGAGTTATGTCCATTGTGATAGGTCTGATGGCTTCGTGTGCGTCTTGTGCGTTTTCTTTTGTATGATAATTATTAGGTTTTTCAGGAATGAACTCATCTCCATATTTCTTTTTAATAAATTCTCGGCAAGCATTTTGAGCATCAGTTGAAACACGGACAGAGTCAGTTCTGATATATGTGATAAGAGCAATTCGCCCCTCTCCCTTAACCTCAACCCCTTCATATAATTGTTGTGCTGATGAGGTTGTTCTAGCAAGACTCATTCCAAGTTTATTAAGAGCATCTTGTTGCATTGTGCTTGTTGTAAAAGGTGCTGGTGCATGAGATTTTGTCTTTGATTTTTTTATCTCACTCACATTAAACATTTTGCCATTTATTTCAGCAAGCATTTTATCAACTTCTTCTTTATTTTTAGGGACAAATTTTTTCTTTTTATAGGTTGCAAGTGAGGCTTTTATTTCGTTTTTATCTTTTTTAAGCAATGCTTGAACTGTCCAATATTCTTCAGGAACAAATTTTTCAATTTCTTTTTCTCTGTCAACAACAAGTTTTAATGCTACCGATTGAACCCTTCCCGCAGAAAGTTTTGGGGCAATTTTTTTACAAAGAATTGGTGAAAGTTTATAACCCACCATTCTATCTAAAACTCGTCTTGCTTGTTGAGCATCGACAAGTTTTAAATCTATCTTTCTTGGATTTTCTAACGCTTTTGTTACAGCCTTTTTAGAGATTTCGTTAAATTCAATCCTACAATTTTTGTCTGCTGGATAACCCAAAATATTTGCAACGTGCCAACTGATTGCCTCTCCTTCTCGGTCTGGGTCGGTTGCAATATAAACTTCTTCCGCTTGAGATGCTTTTTTCTTAAGTTCTCCAATTAGTTCTTTTTTCTCTGGTACTATTTCATATTTAGGCTCAAAATTGTTTTTATAATCAAGCCCAAAACTTTTTTGCGGTAAATCTCTAATATGTCCTTTGGTAGCAAAAACTTCATATCCAGGGCCTAGATATTTTTTCAATGTTTCTCTTTTAAATGGTGATTCAATAATCACTAATTTCATAAATTCCTCCTATAATATCCTTTTGCTAACCATTTAGTCTAAACTTTTATCTTATCTTTATCTTATCTTTTGAACATGAATTTATATGTAATTATATGTTAGTTTTAATAAAATTCCTTTAATTTTCATTTATTTTTGTGTTTTTCTTTAAATTTTAATTAAGTTAAAGAAATAAAACCGCCCGACATTCTTTCTATTATTCCACGTATTTCAAGCATAGTCAAACAACTGTTAAAATTATTTATAGGCAAATTGCTGTTTTTTATTAAATAGTCAATATCTTTCATCCCATCTTCCAAAAGTGAAACAATTTTTTGTTCATCAATAGAAAGTTGAAACATTGATGATTGTTGACTCTCTTTTTCTAAATTATAATCCTTCAAAATATCATTAGCATCTGTGACCAAACTTGCTTGACCTGTTTTAATGATATCATTTGTAAGGTGTGATTGGTCGCTATCTATATTTCCAGGCACCGAATAGATATTTTTCCCATATTCTAATGCGTAATCTTTAGTATGAATTGTTCCGCTTTTAAAATTTGCTTCTGTTATTAAAACTCCATCCCCAAGCCCTGCAATTATTCGGTTTCTTTGAGGAAATGTATATTTTGTTGCTGTTTTATTAGGTTGATACTCGCTAATTAAAAGTCCTTTTCTTGCAATTTCATCTGCAAGTGATTTATGCTCCGAAGGATAGATTTCATTTAATCCCGAACCTAAAACCGCAATTGTTTTTCCGCCTACCTCAAGACATTTTCTATGTGCTATGCTGTCAACTCCATAAGCAAGACCGCTTACTATAACTATACCTTTGCTTGCGACGTCTGAAACAAGTTTGCCTGTCACCATTTTCCCGTAACTTGTCGGTTTTCTTGTCCCAACGACAGCCAGTGACTTTTGATTTAAGAGAGTTAAATCCCCTTTGCAAAATAAGAAAAATGGACTATCAGAATAACCTTTTAATTTTTCAGGATATTCTTCATCATATTTTGTTATCAATTTAATCTCTTGATTTTCAAGGTTATAGACATAATTTTTGATTAGGATTTCGTCGGCTTTCATCATCATTTTATCTTTCATCTCTTCGGATAAAACAGATTTATCAAATTTGTGCGAGCAAAAACTTGAAACCGAAACGTCATCTAAACTATCTATAATCTGCCTACATTTAGTTTCAGTCAAATCAAATTGTGAAAGAAACACACAAAATTTTTGCAATTCATTCATAACAACAAAATCCTTTTTTAATTTGATAAATTCATTTAGATTTTAACTATTTTTGATTGAAATTCAAAATAATTTTATCATTTTTCATAATTTTTTACAGTTTTAACACATTTTTTCATAGTTTTCTTCGTTTTTAATCGTTTTTACATTAAAATGAATGTTTGGACAAATTAGAACGTTTATATTTTTTATATATTTGTAAAAAATTATTTTTATTGCCAATACTTTCTGTCCATTGTTCTATAAGATATTGCTTCGGCTATGTGCGAGGCTTCTATATTTTGCTTGCCTTCCAAATCTGCAATTGTTCTTGCGACCTTTAATATTCTATCATGTGCTCTTGCACTCAACTTTAATTTTTCAAATGCGTTTCTTAAGAGCATATCACAGGTTTTATCTAATTTGCAATACATTTTTGTTTGAGCGACACTCATTTTTGCATTACAATGATTTTTGTCATTTTTAAATCTTTCTGTTTGAATTTTTCTAGCCCTATCAACACGTTTTTTTATTTCGCAAGAACTTTCTTCCTTGTTATCACTATTAAGTTGGTCGTATGTGACATTATCAACTTCAATATGTATATCAATCCTATCCATAATTGGACCCGAGAGTTTAGATAAGTATTTTGTTATCTGTCCCGCTGAACATCTACATTCTCTATCTTTAGAACCATAATTTCCACATGGGCAAGGATTCATGCTTGCAATTAAAGTAAAATTTGCTGGATAGGTTATAGTTGCATTTGACCTTGCAACCGTTATAATTCCATCCTCTAATGGTTGACGCAAGGTTTCAATTGTATGACGAGAATATTCTGGGAACTCATCTAAAAATAAAACTCCATTATCTGCGAGAGAAATTTCGCCCGGTTTGCTGTTGTTTCCACCACCCGTCAAAGATACTGTGCTTGCAGTATGATGCGGACTTCTAAAAGGTCTAGCAGAAACAATGCCCTCTTTTAAATCAAGTTCTCCTGCGATTGAATGAATTTTTGTCACCTCTAATGCTTCATCAAAAGTCATATCAGGCAAAATTGAAGGAAAACATTTTGCAAGCATACTTTTTCCGCTTCCTGGAGGACCTATCATTAACAAATTATGCCCACCAGCCGCCGCAATCTCCAGTGCTCTTTTAGCCATTTTTTGTCCTTTTACATTAGCAAAATCAAGACCTTTGTTTTGTTTTTCAAGTTTTATATCTTCAAATTTACAAACTTTAATAGGTTCAATTTTCTCCTCGCCTTTCAAAAATTTTATAGTCTGCAATAATGAGGAAACAGGATAAACATTGATTCCATCTATAAAACTTGCCTCTGTGACATTCTCCTGCGGTATAATAAACTTTTTATATCCAAGTTGGCGAGCAGAAATCATAAGCGGTAAAACGCCTTTAACTTTTCGCACTCCACCATCAAAAGATAACTCTCCAATGTAAATATAATCTTTTTCATTTTTTATTTCGTTTTCTTCATTACAAGCCAAAATTGAAACAGCAATAGCAAGGTCATAAATAGACCCCTCTTTTTTAATATCAGCAGGCGCTAAATTTATTGTAATGCGTTTTACAGGATACTCAAATGCACTATTTTTAATTGCAGAACGCACTCTTTCCTTTGCCTCTTTTATCGCAGTGTCAGCAAGACCAACAATTTCAAAATGAGGAAGACCATTACTCACATCCGTTTCAACATCAACCTTATATCCTTCAATACCCTTTAGCCCAAGGCTTTTAACTTTTGTTAACATTACATCTCCTAAATACACTTATACCATTCAAGTATAATACAAAAGATGATGTTTTTCCAAATAAATCTTTACAAATAAAAAAGACAAAATTTGATAGAAACATAAAACGCTCTTTTATTTTTGTCTTTATAAAATAATTGTAAGTTATTAAAATTTTTTATTTTTTTTAAAAAATTGTGCTTTTTTATAAAAATTGACTAATTTTTGTTGTTTTTTAAAATTTTTTCAATTTTTTATTTTATTTATTATTAAATTATTATGATATTTTTAAAGATTATCTTTATATTTTAAATTTTTATATATTTTTTCTAAGATAGCCTATTTAATCACGATTTTTATTAATCAAAAATTTTCTTTTAAAGAATTTCCATTCCTAGCAATCTAGAACGCAACTTTTTTATTAAAACTTTTTGTTCTTGAGTTATTCTTGTTGATACACAGGCTTTTTGAAGAGCACGATTTCGAACAACTGTTCTAGGCACAGTTTCAATAAATTCATACATATAATCAAAATCATAGAGAAATGCCTCTGTATAGCAAGTGCTTAAAGCCATTTGAACATAATAGGTTGTATTTTTGACTTCTCGCAATTTGCATACCGTTCTCTTTAAATCAACCTTAAGCATAAATTTCATCATCCAAATTATAGCAAAGCGAATGACAAAAGGATTATCATCAAAAAGCAATCCTTCAAAAAATTCATGCTCACTCTCCATATTTTTTAGCCTTGAAGCAATTAAGTCACAAGAATACCAGTTATCAATATACTTAAAAAGATATTTCAAATCTTTTTCTTTCTCTTTAAAACTATAATTCTTATAAGCAATGACAAAACCCGCTAAAATAATTTCTTCATGAAAGTCAAGTGGCAAATCTTTTATATTAACATTTTCCTTTGCAAGTTGCTTTGCACAATCTTGTAATAATTGAGTCTTGATGCCTTGAATTTCATATTTTGTGCTTACTGAAAGCCTATCTAACTCCGCCCTTTTTTCATCTTTATTTTTATCAATAAATTCTTGTATCTCAATTTTTATATCCATATTTAAACCTCTTATTCAATTATTAAATTAAAATCAACTTAATATACATCATTTAAGTTTAAATATGTTAAAAATTGCGTCATTTTTATTAACTTTTTTTATTTTTTATTATTTTTTTAAATTTTTATTATGGATTAAATAAAAAAAATACTATAATCTATTTATTTTACCTTTTAGTAATCAATGATTATTGTTAAAAAAAAGAAGATTATAAATCTTCCTTTTCATCATCTTTAACACTCTTTTTTAATTCATTTATGCCACAAAAAACATCTCTATCATAATGATTTTCAATAGCATTTTTTCTAAACAAGAAGGTTTCAACATCAGCTGGTCAGAAATTATTGCAATCCACTCCAACATTAAGCCCAAATTCTTTAACCATACATTTCTCATATATATGACCAAAAAGGTTAAAACAATCCTTTTTACAATCAAGTGGACGATGCGTCATGTAAATAGGTTTATCAAGTTGTGGCAATGTTAAATACATTCCTCCTCGAATTACTTGCTTTACCCCCCCCCGCAATTCTTTCAATATTTGTTATTCCACCGTTTTTTCAAAGAAAAACTCGTTTATCTTATGACATTCCTGCGTTCCCAAAACAAAAAATGCTATTCCACCTTGTGAATAGCACTTTAAATTAATTGTTATCGGCTGATTTAATTTTTGCTGCCTTTCCTGTAAGGTCACGAACATAGTATAGTTTTGCTCTTCTTGGTTTTCCTTTACGAATAACTTCAACGTTTGCTACGATTGGTGAATGAATTGGGAATGTTCTTTCAACACCAACACCATTAGAAATTTTTCTAACAGTAAAAGTTTCACGGATTCCGCCATTTTTACGAGCAATAACAACTCCTTCATAGACCTGTATTCTTGACTTATCTCCTTCTTTAATACGAACACCGACTCTAACAGTATCACCGATGTTAAATTCAGGGAGAGATTCTTTCATGTTTTCTTTTTCAATTTGGTCAATTACGTTAGCCATTTTTCTTCTCCTTTTACTAAATTTTTTTATTTTAATGTGATTAAATTGATTTAGCCTCTCTTTCTTGCTCTTTTGCGTGCAGCCTCTCTCTTTTTCTTTTTGGCTACACTTGGCTTATCATAGGCTTCTTTTCTTCTAATATCTCCAATGATACCATCTTTTTGGCATTTTCTCTTAAAACGTTTAAGAGCGCTTTCAAGTGTTTCATTTTCGCCTACTTTAACAGTTGTCAATCTTCTCACCACCTTCTAATTTTAAAGTCAATAAAAAATATATCAAATTATCAACAATTTGTCAAGTATTTTTTATTTTTATTTTTATTATTTATTCATATTTTTGACATATTACACCATCTTGATAGGTTTTTTCGATTACTGCTTTAACAACTTGATTTACTATATCTTGATTTGAACTTATATAACATCTTATATAGTTTTTGCTATAGCCAACATAATAATCTCCAATTTTTTCTTCAACTAGAACCTCAACATTTTTATTCTCTTCAATAAATTGCTTTTTTAGTAAATTATTAAGTTCATTTAATCTATTAAATCGTTCTTGTTTGATGTAATGTGGCAAATCTTTATAGAGTTTTGATGCCGCCGTCCCCTGTCTTTGTGAATATGGAAAAATGTGGAGTTGCGAAAAATTAACCGCTTTTATAAATTCATAAGTCTTATTAAATTCTTCTTCCGTTTCATTTGGAAATCCAACTATAACGTCTGTTGTTATTCCCGGCAATGAAAAAAACTTTCTTATTAAATCTACAGATTCTTTAAACTGCTTTGTTGTGTAATGGCGATTCATTCGCTTTAGAGTTTCATCACAACCACTTTGCAATGATAAATGAAAATGTGGACAAAAGTTTTTTAATTTGCTTATGCCTTGAACAAACTCCTCAGTCATTAAACTCTCTTCCATAGAACTTAAACGCAATCTTTTACCAAGTTTATCAAGTTCTTGCAAAAGTTTTAATAATCCTTTTTCGCCATTTATTTTATAATCTGTGACATTAATTCCTGTTAAAACTATTTCTTTTATATTGTCATCAAGTTTTTGTGCTTCCTCTAATATTGATGAAAGTTCTCTTGACCTACTCCTTCCTCTTAAGTATGGTATGATACAATAAGAACAAAAATTGTCACAACCATCTTGTATTTTTATGTATGCTCTAGTTCTTGATTGTTTTGCAAATAGGTTATCTTCATACTGCTTTGGAAGAGGTAAAATATTCTTTAAATTTTTAGTTTCAGTTGATAAATTATCAATGAATTCTGTTATTTTTAACTTTCCTGCAACTCCACTCACATATGTTACATCTTTTTCTATAAATTGTTTTGAATTATGCTCTGATGCACATCCACATATAAAAATTTTTGAAAAATTGTTTAATTTTCTACATTTTGCTATCATTTGTCTTGATTTTTTCTCCGCCTCGGCTGTAACTGCACAAGTATTGATAACATAAATATCAGCCCTTTCAAGTTCTTCGCTAACTTCATAACCTTTTTCTAAAAGATTATTCATAAGGGCATCACTTTCATATTTATTTACTTTACATCCAAGTGTTAATATACAAATTTTCATAATAAATCAATTTTAACAAAAATTTTCAAAAAAATCAATATTATATTTATTGTTTTTTAGTCATATAAAACTTGTGTTTTAATTGCGGGCTAGAAAGCATTTTTGAACACAGTTCAAAAATAAAAAAGCGTTCGCTTTTTTCAAGGCATTGTGCACGCAATGCCTTGCTTTCTAGCCCAACCCCAACTTTCTCAAAAAACATTTTAAAACCGATTAAATCCTCTTTTTCTCAAAATTTCATTAAATTCACGAATCATTTTAAAACGGAAAGCTTCATTTTTGAAATTATCACGATTTATCTTTTCCCAATTATCAAGATATTATGATATTTATCATAAACACCCTTTTTAATCAAAAAATTCTTTAAAATTTCTTGACTTTTGAAAAAACTATTTAGTTGCTTTAAAAATTTTTCTTTAGTTTTCATATTCGTTGATTGACTTTCATGCTTTCTATAAAAATACAAAGGTCCATGAAAACTTATTAGTTTGTTGCTATAAAAAGAGAAAATTGTAGAATAAATATAATCTTCGCCAAAAGAAATTCCATCTGCTTGTTCAATAAACTCACTTATATCGTTCATTATTTTATCTAAAATAGAACGGTTTATCATTTTAATCCAAATGATAAGTGATTTATCTTTACTAAAACTGTTCATAAAAAAGTCAAAACAATTTTTATCAACATTAAAATTTGATTCCTTACGTTTTGAAAGATTAAATAGAGCAACACGATTAAATCTATTATCATCTTTTCTAAATTCCAAATAATCATTAAATAAAATATCTGCATTTTGCGAAACTATTTCATTTAAAGATTTTTCAATATAATCATTTGCGAAAAAGTCATCACTATCCAAAAAAGTTATAAAATCTCCAGTGCAAACCTTAAAAGCGTCATATCTTGACACAAAAGCACATTTATTTTCTTTATGTTTAATAAGTTTTACATTTGGCAATTCATTTTTGACTTGCTCAAGAATTTTTTCACTTCCGTCAGTCGAAGCATCATCAACAAAAATCAATTCTATGTTTTTATAAGTTTGATTTTTCAATGAATCAATACATTCGGGCAAATATTCGACACTATTATAAACTGGAATAATAACAGAAACTTTATTCATATGTTTATTCATCTCCATTATAAGTTTAACACAAATAATATAATTTTTCCCATCATTTTCAATATATTTTTCAATAAAATAAAAATATTTTTAATTATGAAAAATAATGTCACCATTTGTTCTTAAAAAATATTTTTTCAATTTATTATACAAATTTTCATTTTTATGATAAAATAGTTTTGAGGTTAAAACATGAAAGAATACGATGTTATTGTTATTGGTTGTGGTGCTAGTGGTAGTATTGCGTCAATTTTTGCATCTAAAAAATATCAAAAAATTCTTATTATAGATAAAAATTCAAAGCCACTAAAAAAGTTGTTAGTAACAGGCAATGGGCGTTGCAATCTAACAAATATAAATGTTAATAGTGGTTTTTACAATCAAGACATAGATTCTTATCTTTCAAAATTCCCCGTTTCAAAGACATTAAATTTTTTTAAAAGTATAGGTCTTGAAACATACTTTGATGAAGAAGGTCGTGTTTATCCTATCACAAATTCTGCTAAATCTGTGGTTGATGTGCTTTATAATGCAATGAATAAAAATAAAATTGAAGTTACCCTTGATGAAGAAGTCATTGATATATTGCAAAAAGATAATAAATACCTTATAAAAACCACTAAAAACGAGTATTTTTCGCAAAAAGTCATTATCGCATCAGGAGGCAAAACCTTAATTGACATAATTTCAAAATTTAATATTAAAATTCGAAAATGTAGTCCAAGTCTAGTCTCTTTAAAAACTGAAAGCACGAAAAACCTTTCTGGGACAAGACTTTCGCCAGTGGTCGTAAAAGCCATCAACTCTCAAGGTCAAGAAAAACAAGAATGTGGCGAAATTTTATTTAAAGATAGTGGCATCAGTGGAATTTGCATATTCAATATATCAACCATTTTCTCTCGCATTAATGAATTTAAAGGTAGTTTGTGTTTAGATTTGTTGCCAAACTTATCACATGAAGAATTATATAATCTTTTAATTGAACGAAAAAAACTTGATGTTAAAGTTAATAAATTTTTTGAAGGATTGTTTGTAAATTCTATAGCATATGAAATACTTAATAAGTTAAAAATAAATGAAAATAAAAGTTCACTTAAACTAACCGACAACGAACTAAAATCTATGATTGAAATCATTAAAAATTTTAAATTTAATGTTTTAGATTGTTATGATAATAATCAAGTTTTTAGTGGTGGTGTCAAATTAAGTGAACTAACTGAAAATCTAGAGGCTAAAAACACAAAAGGTCTATATTTTTGTGGTGAAATATGTGACGTAGATGGAGAATGTGGCGGATTTAATTTACAATGGGCTTGGACAAGTGGATTTATCGTTGGGAATAATATATAAATAGAATTTATAATCATTTTAATTATTGAATAAAATTATTTAACATTTTTTTAGTAATTATAAAAAATAATGGTATTTTATACTTTTTATTTCAATTTTTGCTTATTTTTAATAAAATATAATAAAATTATTTAATTTTTTAAACTTTCTAAAATTCTTGTCTTATAATCTTTTGCATAGTGAGATATGCTTTTTTCAAATTCTAATTTGTTTATTTTTCCATTTCTTAAAAGCTCAAGTTCCACACAACCAAATAGTCCATTTTTCGCCTCAAACTCTTTAATCAAATTGGAACATTCCAAAAGTGAATCAAAGGTGCCAGTGTCAAGATATTGACATTCATCAGGCAATAAACAAACTTTAGCATTTTTGTTTTTAACAAAACTTTGAATAACATCAGTGAACTCCAATTCTCCACGAGATGATTTTTTTACGCTGTCAATCTTTTTTATTACACTATTACAACAAACATACAAACCAGTGGAAGCATATTTTGTCTTTGGATGTTCGGGTTTTTCTTCTATGCTCAAAACATTATAATTCTCATCAAATTCTATAACGCCAAAGCGCTCTGGGTCAGGAACTTGTTTAGCAAAAAGGGTCAAGTTAGAATTATCTTTGATTGCCTTTTTAAGAATTTTTTTAATATCTTTCATGACAAAAATGTTGTCACCAAAAAGCAAGATAAAATCTTCATCTCCAATAAAATCTTTGGCATACTGGATGGCATTTGCAGTTCCAAGAGCATCTTTTTGCACAAATAAAGATATTCGATTTTTGTATATTTCTTCGCCAAAAAGGTTTTTAAACGTTGAATGGTCATTTTCATTGCAAACAATCGCAATTTCCTCTACACCTGCTCCAAATAAAAGTGAAACACCATAAAAAATCATTGGTTTATTGTAGATTGGAACAAGTGCTTTACCATAACAATCAGTTATCGGTTTTAATCTTGTAGCCTTGCCAGCAGTTAAAATTACACCTTTCATATTGTTCTCCATTAATTTTTTTATAAATTTATTTATAATTAAATTCTTTTATTCCCATTTCCAATCAGCAACTTCGGGCATATCAACTCCATAAGTTGCTATATATCTTTTATGTTTTTTCAATGTTTTTTCTATTTCTATAACTAAATCTTTTTTCTTTTCGGTTAAATTTAATTTTTCAAGCACGGCTAAAAGCAAGTGGTAGCGGTCTATTTTATTTTGAATTCGCATATCAAATGCGGTTGTAATTGTCCCCTCTTCCATATAGCCATGAACATCAATATTCTTATTTGTTCTTGAAATAGTAAGTTCATGAATAAATTTTGGGTAGCCATGAAAATTAAAAATAATTGGCTTATCTTTTGTAAATAAATTGTCAAATTCTTCATTCGTAAGTCCGTGTGGATGAACTAAATTTGATTCAAGTTTCATAAGGTCAACGACATTAATAAATCGGACTTTAATCTCTGGCAAATATTTTTTCATAAGACTTACAGTTGCCAGTGCTTCAATTGTTGGAGTATCTCCCGCACAAGCAATAACAATATCAGGGTTTCCATTATCGTTACTTGCCCACTCCCAAACAGATATACCCTTCGTGCAATGCTCAATTGCACTTTCCATATCAAGCCATTGCCAAGATGGATGCTTTGATGCGACAATAACATTTATATAATTTTTACTTGCTTGACAGTGGTCATAGCAAGAAATAAGACAATTTGCATCTGGCGGAAGATATATTCGCACAATATCTGCTTTTTTATTTGCTAAATGGTCCAAAAATCCGGGTTCTTGATGAGTATAACCATTGTGGTCTTGTTGCCAAACATTTGAAGTGAGTAAAATGTTTAGTGAAGATATAGGTTTTCTCCATTGCAAACTATTGCAAACCTTAAGCCATTTTGCATGCTGACTTACCATAGAATCTATAATTCTTGCAAAAGCCTCATAACTTGCAAAAACTCCATGCCTACCTGTCAAAATATATCCTTCAAGCCATCCTTCACAAGCATGTTCACTTAAAAAACTATCCATTATTCGCCCTGTTCTTGAAAGGTATTCATCAGTTTTCAATATGTCTAAATTAAAGGCTCTTTGCTCCTGTTCAAAGATATGATAAAGTCTATTTGACATCGCTTCATCAGGGCTGAAAACTCTATAATTTTTATTTTCTTTATTAAGTCTGAAAACCTCTTTAATGTATCTACTCAACTCAAGCATATCTTGTGCTTTTTTAGTCCCAGGTTTATCTAACTTAAAAGCAAAATCTCTAATGTTTGGCAAGATTAAATCTTTTGGATTTTTGCCTCCATTAGTCACTGGGTTTGCACTAATTCTTTTCTCACCTTTTGGCAAAATTTCTTTAAGTTCAGTTTTTAAAGTATAGTCATCATTGAAAAGTTGTTCTGGTTTATAACTTTTAAGCCATGACTCAAGCAAAGATAAATGTTCTTCTTTTTCCATTGAAATAGGCACTTGATGTGCTCTAAAAGTCCCTTCAATTTGTTTATCGTCAACAACCTTTGGCCCAGTCCACCCTTTTGGAGTTCTCAAAACAATCATAGGCCAAACAGGCGTAAAAACTTCACCTGCTCTTGCTCTAATTTGAATTTTCTTAATTAAGTTAATGCACTTATCCATTGTTTTAGCCATAAGTTTGTGCATTTTTATAGGGTCATCACCCTCTACAAAATAGGGCTTCCAACCATAACCTTTCATAAGACTTGCAAGTTCTCTCTTGCTTATTCTAGATAACACTGTTGGATTGCTTATCTTATAACCATTGAGATGCAAAATAGGAAGCACTGCCCCATCGCTTATAGGGTTTAGAAACTTACTTGAATGCCAAGAAGTTGCTAAAGGTCCAGTTTCGGCTTCTCCATCGCCAACAATAACTGTTGCAATTAAGTCTTTATTATCAAAAACAGCACCAAATCCGTGCAATAGACTATAACCTAATTCTCCTCCCTCATGTATTGACCCGGGAGTTTCAGGTGCAACATGACTTGATACACCGCAAGGAAAAGAAAATTGTTTGCAAAATTTGGTCATACCTTCTTTATCTTGACTAATTTGTGGATAAAACTCCGAATAAGTTCCCTCAAGATAACTATTTGCTAAAAAGAAATTTCCGCCATGCCCTGGACCAGAAATCAAAATCATATTAAGGTCATATTTATTTATCACTCTATCTAAATGAGCATAAACAAAATTTTGTCCCGCAACAGTCCCCCAATGTCCGACAATCTTTTTCTTGATATGACTCCATTTTAATGGTTCTTTTAAAAGCGGATTATCAAGTAGATAAAGTTGTGCAACAGAGAGATAGTTGCAAGCCGACCAATACTTATTAAGTTTTTCAAGATATTCTTTGCTGTTATAATTTATATTTTCCATTTTTTACTCCATATATATCTTATCACAAAAACATAAAATAAAACAAATAATAGACAAAAATTATAATTAATTTATCAATAATAAAGCCCCCAATTATAAATTTTATATTATTTTTTACTTTTACTATTAACATTTTAAATTTTAAATCATAAATAAAAATAATCTTTACTTTTAACTAATTATATGATATATTTATTAATGAGATATTATTATGAAAAAAATTAGATTTACATTAAATTATTTTTTAGGTTTAGGACTTTTGCTAGCAATCACTACTTTACTAATCTTCGTTTTGCCTTTAAATTTTACAAAAGCAGAAGAAAATAATGTGCATGATCATATTGGTTTTATAAATCTAACATAAAATGATTTTTTAGAAAACGGAACTTATGCTAATGGCGAATTAAATGATGGAAAATATCTTTTAACTGAAGATATAATATTAACAGAAGCAGACATAACAGTTTTAGGAAATGTAACTTTATGTTTAAATGGTAATTTATTAATGGGAACAGGAAATTCATCAGTAATAACAATTGGTGCAAATTCTTCGTTATCAATGATTGTAACGACTTTGAAAAATCACACTATTACATAATAGAAAACAATAAATATGAATTTAAAGATATTTTAGAAACTACAGAAAATGCTAAAACAATATATGGCGGAGTTATTACAGATGGAATCGGCAATGAAGGAAGCGGTGGCGGAATAGAAGTTTCAGAAAATGCAACATTAAATTTATATGGTGGTAATATTTCAGGAAATAGTGCTTCATCAAATGGTGGCGGGATTCATGTTGAACAAGGAGGACACTTAAATATATTTGGTGGAACTATATCTGGAAATACATCTGAACATGGAGGCGGTGTTTATGCTCAAAGCAATTCCGTATTTTACATATACGATGGCGAAATCTCCCATAATAATGCTCAAACTTATGGTGGCGGTGTAAGAGTTTACTCATGTTCCTTTTATATGTTTGGTGGAAAAATATCAAATAATAATGGCAATTTTGGTGGCGGACTTAGTATTGATGCTGCACATTGCATTATTGAAAATGGTTCTATTGAAGAAAATATAGCAAATTATGGCGGTGGTATCGAAATTTATAGTTCATCATCTCTTACAATGAATGGCGGAAAAATCATTAACAATAAATCAAATAATAATGGTGGCGGTGTTTGGATATGGCAACATACTACAATTTTAAGATTAAATGATGGAATTATTTCTGGGAACATCAATGGAAATAATACTTTAGATGATGTTCTTGTAAGATATGCAGGTTCTTTTGAAATGAATGGTGGTTATGTTTCTTCTATTGGAATTGAAGGGGCTAATAACATTCTAATTAATGGTGGTTATTTTAATTCAGGTAATTTAGAAAATAATACAGTATATGGATTTACTGTAAATAATAATCATAAAGTAATTAAAATTAAGCCTGATGAATATGAGTATAACTATTTTGTAATCCCATCTGACTATACTCATTCTTGTAATGAAACAAACAATGCAAACATTATTACAACTGAAGGCGGAGAATTAACAGAAGGTCACTATTCACTTGTTACAGATGTTGTATTAACTAATAATATAACAATTGCAGGTAATGTTACAATTTGTTTGAATGGTTATAAACTTATTGGCACAGAAGGACAAATAATAACTATTGAGGACAATGGTTCATTAATTTTAACAGATTGCAATGGTTCAAACTCTACTCATAATTACTATGTCAAAGAAAATGGTCTATATGTTTTTAACCTTTATCAATCTAATTGGAATGAAGATTATCAAACTTCAACTGAAAAATCAACTATAAGTGGCGGTATTATCACTGGTGGCAATTGTGGTGTGTTGATAAACTCAAATGCTGTTTTCACAATGAAAAATGGAACAATTTCTGGTAATAGTGAGACTAATAATGCGGGTGGAGTTTTTGTCTTTGGCGAATTTAATTTTATAGGTGGTAATATAATAGGCAATAATTCTAATAACATCGTATTTGATGATAATAGTAATTTTAATTTAGAGGGAGGCAATTTAGACGGCACTATAAATTCACTACCCGCCAATATAAATATTACATCTGGTTACTTAACAGAAAACTCATATAATAGTTTAAAAAATAATATAAACGATAATTATATTATCGTAAATTTATCTGAATATGTAAATGACAATTTTGACCCAGACTACAACGAAAAATATCCTTATGCGATTTATAAGAGAGGTGTTGTCAATTTTGAATATCAAGTAGAAGAATACATTTATACTGGTAATGCTATAGAACTCAATGTAAAAACAATTATAACATTGTTTATGTTGCTGTTTCTATTTTAGTTAACAAAGCAACTCTTCCTGTTTGGGCGATAATTTTAATCATTATTGGATGTATAACTTTAATAGGATTTATATATATTATATTCATTTATATTAAGAAAAATAAAAAATTAAAATATAATATCAAAGAGTGATAAAAAAAGAGTTCTTATTAACTTATAAGGTTAATTTGCGAACTCTTTTTTTAATAACCAATTCAATCACGTGGGGGGGGGAAATTTAGAGTATTCTAAATCCCATTATGAATCAATTATTTTATTTAATTTTCTAAATTAATCATTTTAAATAATGAAAACTATTCAGAAAGAATAACTTTATCACCTTTTGTTGCTTCAATTGTATTTTCACTTTGTGTTACGGTAGCAACATCTTTAGCCTCTTGTCCTTCTGGAGCAGTTGCTATCTCATGAATACCATAACCATTAGTGCTGTTAATAGTAGTTCCAGTAACTGTAATAGTGATTTTTTCTGCATAACCATAAGCAGAATCAACGATTATTGCACTACCTATTGATTGTGCACTACCTTGAGTATAAACAGGTTCAACATATTCACCTGTTGCTGTAACAGTGCTGTTTGAAATAGTAACGTTACCATTACGAACGTAAACACCTGTTGCACCAGAGATTTGACAATTAGTAAATGTTACTGTGTAATCTGCAGGAAGATAAACGGCAACTTTATTATTAAGTGTTGATGTGAATGTGCTGTCAGTTGCAACAATAGTTGCTCCTGCATATTGTCCGTTTGTAGAAAGGGCAAATCCTGCACTTTCAACGATAACATTATTAAGTTTTACAGTCAATGCTTCGGCATTTCCTTCAACAAATAAAGCATAATTTACGTTACCAATCATTTTACCTGTGATTTTACCACCCTCTTCTTGAGAGTTTGTGATAGTAATATCAATTTTATCGGCAACTGCTGCGTGTGGGTCTTCAGCATCATTATCATTTGTTGTAATTGCAATAGAACCATTAATATTATGACCATTTAAATCAATCTCTAATGTTCTAGCACTAGTGAATTTCCAAACTTGATTTTCAATAAAATTAATATCATTATTTAAAACAATTTTGCTTACAAATCCAGAATTAACTGCAGATCTAACATTATTTGCAGTGTTTGCAAGGATTACAAAATCACCTTTAAGTGCAGAGTTTGTTGCTCTAGTATTAACTTTTCCTTCATTAACAATAGAGAATCCTTCCATAGTTAATGTTCCACCATTAACAGTGAAATTTACACCCTTTTTAACTCTGATTGAAACACCTTTTGGAACTGTTATATCTTCGTTAACAACAGTTGTTCCTGTGATATAAAGTTCAGTTGCTCCTTCGCTAATAGCGGTTTTAAATTCAGTGAAATTTTTGATAGTTTTTGCAACTACAATGGTAACTGCAACATGCTCTTTTGCATTGTAATTTCTTCCGCCTGTAATATCAGCATATCTTACATTTTCACCAATTTCAAATGGTGTTGCATAATCTGGGTCTTCAGTATCCCAAGTTAATGTTCCAAAGAAGTTATCAAGTTCCTTAACAGTTATGTCTGCAACTGTGCCTCCTTCATAAACACTAAAATCTACACTTTGAATTTCAATAGTTCCATTGAATTCAGATTTGGTTACTGTGAAGAGTGTTTCCTTTTGTTGACCATCATAATTATTAAGTCCTTTGATAATTGCTTTGTATTCACCTGCAGCAAATCCAACATGGTAACTTACATTTTCCCAAGCAGATTTGTTTTCATTATAATATTGCCAAATAACTGCATAATCTTCATTAACAGTTAATTTGCCAACTGTAATAGACGGAGTTACATCATTACCCATAGTGTTAGAAATAGTAGCATTATCAGCAGTAAATGCTGCTTCTCCTAAATCTGCTTCAACTTCAGGCATAATGTATCCACCTTTAACTTCAATTTGAACTTCAACTGTATTATAGTTGTCAGTATCTTCTGGTGTATATACAGCTGTATAACTGTTTTCACCAAGAGCAACTACAGTTGCAGGTTCTTTCCAAGAAAATCTTTCATCTTCGAAAGTAAGTTCGCTTAAAGTTGTGTGAACATCATAAGTTTCTTCGAAAGTTGGTGCAGTATATTCAGGGTCTGCTTTAGCAATAGTAAATTCTACTGCTTCGCTTTCTGCTCCGTCATAATTTTCAGTTCCTTCTACAACTGCTTTAACATAATATGTTCCTGCATCTGTTGGAACGGCATCTGAATATTGACCATCTTCTGATGTGCTGTATTTATAAACTACATCACCAAATGTAGCCTCAACTCCTGATGGAGTGTTTGCTTCTTCTCCATATGTCC
>CALWCW010000011.1 GCA_944376495.1 uncultured Clostridia bacterium
AAAGTTTTTATAAAATTTCTTTATGAGAAGGGTCAATTGATACATCTCTTTTAGGTGCAGGCAATCTTACATCTTTAGAATTTTCAGAAATTAATTTCATTCGTGGAGGGTCAATTTTTCTAGCATATTCTTTCTCCATATGACCTGTTATGTAAACCGCGTCATCTCTCATCTCTACATTGTTATTTGCATCTAATTCATCAACATTTTTAAAACTTTTTTCATTTAAAGCATTTAGTGTAGATTTATAATTATTTAACTTTTTATTTTGTATATTAACTTTTTCATTTACATAATTATATTTTTGTTCAATAAATGAATCTTTAAAATCTTTTATATTAGTTCTAGTTCTTTCCTGTGAAGCAGAAAGAGGGGAATCAATATCTATAGCAATCTGATCTTCAGCAAAACTTTTTCTTCTTTTTAGTTTGTTAATATCTTTTGAGATATCATATATTCTTTTATTATATTCATTAACTTCGGCAGTGCTTAAAAATACTGCATCATCTTTTTTTATATCTTGTTCTAAATTATTTGATTTAAGGTTTTCTTCTTCACTTATAATTGTATCATTTTCATTGACTGTTTCATTTATATTAATAACATTATTGTAAGGATTGTAAGGGGGGTCACTTTCTTGTTTTATGTCATTTATATTATTATAATCATTTTTTTCATTATTAATATCAATTGTTTTATTATCTTCTAGCATTTGATTTTTTGCATTGTTAAAACTATCATAATTTTCAATATTATCCACTTTTAAATTATCTGTATCAACCATATTCTCTTCAAAATATTGTTGCCTTTCGTCAATTTGTAAATTTTGTTTTTCATCTATATTTTCTTGATAATTTGCAGTTGTTTGATTTTCATAAATTAACTCATTGTTTGATTTTTCACTATTATTTTCTATAGAAGAAAAATCAAAAAATTCATTTGTATCTTCTTCATCTTCTATAATATAATTTCCAGAATTTTGACTTAAATTTTGTTCTTTATCTATATACACTGAATGTTGCTTGTTGTTTAAATTTGATACAGTAGTATTGTTTTTTATACTAACATCCTCATCACCAACAAAATCTCTAAACACATCTATATTGTTTCTGTCAAAATATGCTTTTAATTCATTATATAAATTTCTTCCTTTTTCAGTAATAGAATAGTATTTTCTATTTGGCCCTAAATCACTGTTTTTTAAATAGGAAGATACATAACCTTGTTTTTCCATTCTAGTTAAGTTAGAATAAACACTTGGTTTTTTTAAACTAATATTACCATTGCTTCTATTATAAATTTCTGAAATTACATCTAATCCATAAAAATCTCGCTCTAACAAGCAATTCAAAATCAAAAAAGAAAGTTGTCCTTTTGCATATAATTCCATATTTTTATCCTTTAGAAAGATTATAAAACAAGAAATTAATTAAGTCAACAAATTTTAACTTAAAATTATAAAAAACATATAAAAGTAGTATGCAATGCATAATAGCAAAATAAAATTATAAGCATTGCAAAATTATTTGGTTAAAATATTTACATCTTTTATAATTATAACATGGAAAATATGAATAATTTAAATATAAAAATAAATCATGGTAAGTTTAAAAGGTTGAGTTTAAGAATCAACATTAATGGAGAAATTGTAGTAAATGCACCCAAAAGATATACTTATGCAGAAATATTTAATTTTTTTAACAATAAAAAAACTTGGATTGAAAAACATTTACTTTTTTTAAAAACTCAAAAAGAAAAGTTAAGTAACTATGACTTTAAAAACTATCTTTATCTTTTCGGTAAAAAATATTGTAAAAAAGAGAAGGGGAATTCAAAATCATTCTATATTGATGTATTTAAATCAATTTTAAAACCTATTGTTTTTGATTTATCTACAAAATTAAAGATGAAGATAAATAATATACAATACACAAATTCAAAAAGAATATGGGGGAGTTTAGATAGTAAAAATAATATGAAGCTAAATCTAATATTAATAATGATTCCATTTGACTTAGTTAAATATGTTATAATACATGAATTATGCCATAGTATAGAATTTAATCACTCAAAACATTTTTGGACTTTGGTCGGTGAATATCTTCCTAACTATAAGGAATTAAGAAAAAAAATAAAAGAATACGATATTCTTTTAAGTCAAAACATTTTATAGATTATTCTCAATCTTTCTTTTATATGATAAGAGTATGGAATAAAAATTTTGGAGTAGAGAGTATAGTTTTTTTATTAAGGGGGGGGCTTTTTTAAAAAATATTGATAGAGGAGGTATTATGATAAGATTATTTATATAACTTATATCTATGCGTAAAAGACAGGTTTTACGCATAGAACACCGCATACTAGTCATTTATTTAAAACTATTTTGTTATATTTACATAACTTTATTTTTTTGATTTTTGTTTTATTTTAATTAGTTTTTCATTATCATTTTGATCAATTATAGAATTTAACATTTTATTAAAACCTAACGCAGAATTTCCGCATATTTCATCTTCAAATATGGTCATTAATGGATTATTTATTGATTTGATTTGTTTTAAATTCTTGATATTTAAATAATTTATAATTTTAAGAAATATCTTATAAATATCCTCTCCATAAAATAAATCTTCTGGACAAGAACATAAAATACTTTCTATAAAAATTTGATTTGGTAAATATCCATTTGCATTAAAATAAGTCACATTAAAGACTTTTAATATTTTAACAAAATTTTCACCAACAGATTTTATTTTTTCATTTATAGCATCATATCTTGATTTAAAATTAATTTCTTTAAACCCTTCTTTTTTCCCTGCATAATACTTATAAAGTTCATCATTATAATTTACAATATAAATTTTAATGCTTGTATTTGAACCAAAATCTTCTTTTCCAACAATTTGTAATAAATTATCCTTTAAATAAACTAATGTTGTTTCAGATAAAAATTCAAGCAATGCAGATTGCAAATCTTCAGCAAGATTATAAATTGAATAGTTATTTGGGTCAAATTTAATTTCAGTTTCTTTTTGTTCAATTTCCTGTTTCTTTTTCTTTTTTTTCTTATGTTTATATTTTTTTCTATTTTCCCAAGCATAAATAAGTCTTTGCTTGAAATTTTTCCAAAATGGTGTCTTTCTTGCAGTATTTAACTCTAATTGAGCATTATTAATTCCTAAAAAATATATAAAAGATGAATTATCAACAAAAGCACCATTAAATAATTCATTCATGGGTTGCAAAATAGTATTATCAAGTGTGATATATGATATTTGACTTGATAATTTTTTAATAGCATTACTCAATAAAATATTTACTTTTTTATTGACACTTTTTATAAATTTTGGATTTTCTTGATTAGCAATAGAGTTTATTAACTCTCTTGATAAAACTAATTTCTTCATATTTTTCCTTATTTTTGCTTTTTAGGTTCGATTTTTGTTTGACCACCCATATATAGTTGCAATGCTTTAGGAATATTAACACTTCCATCTTCATTCAAATTATTTTCTAAAAATGCAATTAACATTCTAGGAGGCGCTACAACAGTGTTATTTAAAGTGTGTGCAAATTTTATACCTTCACTAGTCTTGAATCTTATACCTAATCTACGTGCTTGTGCATCTGTCAAGTTTGAGCATGAACCAAGTTCGCCAAAATACTTTCTTTGTCTTGGACTCCACGCATTTAAATCGCAAGATTTTACTTTTAAATCAGCCAAATCACCACTGCAACATTCCATAACTTCATGTGGAATATCTAAACTAGTAAAAAACTCTGATGAAATTTGCCACATTTTATTATAAAAATCCATAGAATCTTCAGGTTTACATATAATTATCATTTCTTGTTTTTCGAACTGATGAACTCGATAAATTCCTCGTTCTTCTATACCATGAGCTCCAACTTCCTTACGAAAACATGGTGAATAAGAAGTCAACATTAAAGGTAAGTCTTCTTCTTTTAAAATTGCATCTTTAAAACGTCCTATCATTGAATGTTCGCTTGTCCCTATAAGATATAAATCTTCGCCTTCGATTTTATACATCATGTTTTCCATTTCTTCAAAACTCATAACACCATTTACAACATCACTTCTTATCATAAAAGGAGGAATACAATAAGTAAATCCTTTGTTAATCATAAAATCTCTTGCATATGACAAAATTGATGAATGTAATCGAGCTATATCACCAGTTAAATAATAAAACCCATTTCCGCTTGTTCTTCGAGCACTATCTAAATCCAAACCATTCAAACTTTCAAGTATATCGGCATGATATGGTATTTCAAAATTAGGTACTTTAGGTTCACCTACAGTTAAACGTTGAACATTTTCACTATCATCACGACCAATTGGAACATCATCTGCTATTATGTTAGGAATTAACATCATCATTTTTTTTATTTCTGCAGAAATCTTTTCTTCTTCTTTCTCAATTTCTTCTATTCTTTCATTGTTTTTAACAACTTGAGCCTTAATCTCGTTTGCCTTTTCTATATTTTTTTCTCGCATTAATATTCCTATTTGGCTACTTAATGAATTTCTGCTAGAACGAAGATTATCTCCTTCTTGTTTTAATAATCTCAATTGCTTATCTAATGTTAATACTTTATCAACATATTCAAGTTTATGGTCTTGAAATTTCTTTTTAATGTTCTCTTTGACTAATTCAGGGTTATTTCTAATTAAATTAATATCTATCATTTTTCTTTAAATCTCCTTTTTATTAATTATACTTTCAAACTAAAAAATAGTCAATCATTTTATAATAAAATGCAAAACAAAAAATATATATAAAAATGATTTTATCTAAATTTTAAATATAAAATCTTATATTATTTATCTATTATTTATCAATATATTGTATGTTATATGCAAATAACACATACTATATAAATATTTTACGCATAGTTATAAATTTTTATTTGACATTATAATTAATTTGATTTATAATTTAAAATATGAAATATAAAATGAACTTTTACGAAAAACGTGATTTAAACAATAGAAAAAAGATGGCAAAATATACTGAACTCCTCCCCGATTTTTGCCAAGACTTTTTTATTGGTATAGAAAACAACACTTCTTCTTTAACAAGATACAATTATTCAATGGATTTATATGTATTTTTTAATTTTTTATCGAAATTTGTATTCCATAAAAAAGAAAATGAGATAAATTTAAAAGATTTAGACAGTTTAAAGGCTCGTATTATTGAACAATTTTTATCTTACCTATCATATTATGAGTTAAACGGAAAAGATTATAAAAATGATGAAAGAGGTAAGGCTCGGAAACTTGCATCGGTTCGAAGTTTATTTAAGTATCTTTTTAATCATGATATGATTAAATCAAATGTCGCCAGCAAAATTCAAACCCCTAAATTACACAATAAAGAAATCATACGTCTTGAAAAAGAAGAAGTTTCAAAATTAATGAATGCAGTAGAAAATCCTGTTGATTTTTCCAAAAGACAGCAAGAATATAACAAAAATACATTTGAACGAGATAATGCAATCATTACCCTATTTTTAGGAACTGGTATAAGAATTTCCGAGTTAGTTGGGCTTAATTTAGAGAGTTTTGATTTTTCTAATAATGCTTTTATAGTCACTAGAAAAGGTGGCAATCAAACAATGCTATATTTTTCTAATGAAGTTGCAATGGCCTTAAAAACATGGCTTGAAAAAAGGGCTACATTAAATTTACCAAAAGAAGAAAATGCGATGTTTATATCTTTACAAAATAAAAGAATTTCTATTCGTGCTGTTGAAAATTTAGTTAAAAAATTTGCCCAAATCGCATCTCCACTAAAAAAAATATCTCCTCATAAGTTACGTAGCACATTCGGGACTAATCTTTATAAACAAACAAAAGATATATATATCGTGGCAGACATTTTAGGACATAAAGATGTTAATACAACTAAAAAACATTACGCCGCTATTAGTGAAGATATGCGTAAAAATATAGCAAGCACTGTAAAACTTTATGACTAAAAATATCTTTTCAATCTTAAAAAAAATATAAAATTTTATGTATATTATTACTAAAACTGCACAAGATAATAGCGTGAAGGAAATATGCTTCACATTTATGCAGAAAGAAGTCAAAAATATAAGTTTTGACTTCTTTTTGTTTACAAATAATCCATATTATTATAATTAATGTTCTATATTAAATTTTATTTAAGTCACATTGTTTTAGATAAACAAACTGGACACTTATAAAAATAAAAAAACAAATGGAATTTATTTATCCATTTGTTCTAACATCCAATCGCAATAAACTGCATAACCTTTTGTGGGATCAGATAAAAACACATGCGTAACTGCCCCTATTATCTTATCATTTTGAATAATTGGTGAACCACTCATGCCTTGAACAATTCCACCAGTTAAATCTAATAATTTTTTATCCCTTACTCTAAAAATCATACTTTTATCATCACAAGAAGACTGATAATTTGCTTTTATTATTTCAATCTCATACTCTTCTCTAATTCCACTTATATTTGAAATTATATATGCTTTTCCTGGTTTGACACCAAGCCTCCCTCCTAAATTCGCAACTACATTTGCATCTATTAAATCATTAGATTCGTCTAAATAACCATAAATACCATATTTAGTATTTTTTTCTATACTACCCGTTTGATCTTTTTTAACAAAAACACATTTTAACTCTCCAGGATTATTTCTTTCACCTTTTGTAATTCCGACCAATGAGCAATAATATAAATTACCGTCTTTGATTGCTATTATATTACTATTATTTCCGTTTGAAACTGCGTGACCTAAGGCGGCATATTCCAACCCATTTTTACGAACAAAAGTCAATGTTCCAATACCAGAAAAATCATTTCTTACCCAAACTCCTAATTTATATTTACCTTCTTTATCTTTAAGAAGCGACAATTGTTTTTTATAATTTTTATTATCTCTAATATATTCTATATTTACATTTTCTTCTTTTACGTTTTCTAATATTTTATCAATATCATTTAGCGACTTTATTTCATTATCATTAATACTAACTATAATATCTCCATTTTTTAAAACTTTATTTTTGTGCACTTCGGTATTTTCTAAATTAATTACACTATCACTTACAACAACCACTCCTTCAGAATGTAATGTTAATCCAATAGGATTACCTCCAACATATACTTCTTCATCAGGTAACAATTTAATCTTAACCTTTTTTATTGGTATAAGTCCAAACAATTTAAAAGTTATATACCCCTCTTTATCATCTTCAACATTTGTAGATAGTTCGCTTTTATCAAATTCCAAATTAATTAAATTTCCAAATATTTTATTTTCATTTGCTAGGCTAATATCATTATAACTGCTATAAAAATCATTAGGCATTTGATAAATTTCAAATATTTGTAAATTATTTATAAGCAAAATAAATGCAATAAGGAAAATATATAAGGGAATAAAAAATTTTTTATTTTTCACTTGACATCCAATAAAAAAAACAAACTAACCTATAAATTAGTTTGTTTTATTTCGACAAATTTATTCTTTTAATTAGTTTATTTGCTTTTAATTTCATTAATCATTTCTTTCGCTTGAGATAAAGCAATGTCACTGACATTATCTCCTACAATCATTCGAGCAATATTAAAAGGAATCTCTTTCCCTTCTAATTTTTCAACCTTTGTCAATGTTTCATTCTCTGTTTCAAATTTTGATACAAAATAAAACTCATTTCCATAGCAGGCAACTTGAGGTAAGTGTGTTATACAAATAACTTGAGCAAATTGGGTAATATTATGCAATTTTTCACCTACAATCTTTCCCGTTTCACCACTAATTCCTGAATCAATTTCATCAAAAATAAGAGTTTCGGCACTTCCAATTTCTGCAAAAATATTTTTAATAGCCAGCATGAATCGACTTAACTCACCACCAGAAGCGGTTTTAGCAAGAGATTTTACTTCTTGACCTTTATTCGCTGAAAATACAAATTCCACATTATCACAACCATTATTTGTAAATGAAGATAATTTTGTAAAATTAACCTCAAATTTACTTGATTTCATTCCAAGTTCTTTTAATTCCTTTACAATTTTAGTCTCTATTTCATTAGCAACTTTTTTTCTTTTTTCAGTCAACTCATCACAACATATGCTTAACTGTTTTAATAATTCTTCTTTTTGTTTTTCTAATTTTTTAAGTATAACCTCACTATCATTAAGTTCGTTATATCTTGTTTTGGATTTTTCAAGATATTCAAGGGTTTTTTCTATATTTCCACCATATTTCTTCGTCAATGACTTTATCAAATCATATCTTTGATCTATGGTTTGATATTCATTTTCGTCGTATTCTGTTTGTTCTTTAATATCTGTCAATGTTTGATATATATCCTCAATTTCATATCTAGCACTTTCTAATCTATTTTTACACTCCTCAACACTATCAAACCCTGTTAAATTACTTAATAATGCTATAGATTGTTGCAATAGACTAATACAAGAATTTGAATTATCACCTAAATATTCATCACAAGCAGAAATTATTTGATATATTTTTTCGGAATTGTTTAAAAGTTTTAACTTTTCATGCAAAAGTTCATCTTCGCCAGGCTGTAAATTAGCATCTTCAATTTCATTTATTTGATATTCAAGCAAGGACAATTCTCTTGCTCTTTCAAATTCGTCACCACCTAGTTTTTTCATTTGATTTAAAATTTCAATATATTGACTATATAATTTTTTTACAGTTTCCTTTATATGATTAATTTCTTCTTTCCCAAATTTATCTAACATTGCAAGGTGATTTTTAGATTTTAAAAGTTCAACACTTTCATGTTGAGAATAACTATCAACCAATATTTTTCCAACTTCTTTCAAAATAGATTGTGTAGAAAGATTTCCATTTATTCTAATTGATGATTTTCCTTCATTATTTAAAGTTCTACTTAAAAGAATTTCATTATCTTCAAACCCAAGTTCAGATAATAACAACTTACTATTTTCATTTAACATACCAAATACAGCATCAACTCTCATTTCTTGTTCACCATATCTGATTAAGGTTTTATCCAATTTTGCACCTAAAACAAAATTTAAAGCATCAAATATGATGCTTTTCCCTGCGCCCGTTTCACCTAATAATATATTTAAGCCTTTATTGAAATCGACAACCAAATTTTTAATTAAAGCAACATTTTTAATTGAAATAGATTGTAGCATAATTAACTCCTTAAACAAGCATATCATTCAATGTTACAACAGCTTCACTTGCAACAATAGTAGAAGGAAAGATTAGCATTACGGTATCATCACCATTTACCGCACCTAAAAGATCAGTAATATTTAATTTATCAACAAAACTTGCAACGCCAGCACCTAATCCTTTCATAGTTTTAATTACAATAAGATTCATTGCAGCCTTTACTGATATTACCGATTCTTTAAAAATAGATATGTATTTGTTTGAAATTACTTGCTCATCTGAACCAACAAAACAATATTTGTACTTACCAGAACTAGAAAGAATTTTGGTAAGACCAAGCTCTTTTATATCTCTTGATATAGTAGCTTGAGTAATATCAAAATTTGCATTTTTTAGTTCTCTTGCAAGTTCATCTTGTGTTTCAATCTCTTTAATAGAGATTATTTCTAAGATTTTTGATTGTCTTGCACTTCTTGCCATATCTTTCTCCTTAAATCGCTATAAGTCCCTATTTTAAAGGAATTTAGCCGTTTGTGAATATTTATAAATTTATATGTATTCATAAATTTTTAATTATTATACATCATTTTTAATAATTATGCAAGTGTTTTTTGTATATTTATACATGATATTTTAATATATATTGCATAATATGAAATTTTATAAATTGATTACTTATAAAAATGAATAAAATGTATAACTTTTACATTAATCTTAATTCTATACTTAATATCATAAAAAATGAAATAAAAAAAGAGAGCCTTATTGCTCTCATAATATTATAGTAAATTTTAGTTATTAAATTTATATTATTTTCTCTTAATTTTAATCTATAAAAAGAACCTCTTCATTAACTAAACATTGTTCAACTAAATCATCTATATTTAACTTTCTTTCCTCTTTTAAGCATTTTTCTATTGTTGGTTTAATTACTGGATTTTTAGGTAAAAAAACTGTGCAACAATCCTCGTAAGGCAGAATTGATATATTATAAGTATCAATTTCATTTGCAATTTCTATTATATCTTCTTTATCCATAGCTATGCAAGGTCTTAAAATCGGAATATTTTCAACTACACTAGTAGTTGTTGTCATACTTTCTATTGTTTGGCTTGCAACTTGCCCTAAACTTTCTCCCGTTACTATTGCATTCAATTTATTTTGCTCACATATTTTTTGTGCAACCCTCATCATAATTCTACGCATTAAAGTTATCATATATTCAGGCAAACAATTTTTATGAATTTCCTCTTGAACCTTCGTAAATGATACGATATGCAATTTGATTTTTCCCACATAAACTGCTAACTTTTTAGCAAGTTCTATAACTTTATCTTTTGCTTGTTCAGATGTATAAGGATAACTATGAAAATGTAAAGCTTCAAGAACCATTCCTCTTCTTCCTATTAAAAAACCAGCCACAGGACTATCTATACCGCCAGAAAGTAGCAACAATCCTTTTCCAGAACTACCTAACGGTAATCCACCTAGACATTTTATATTATCATAAAAAACATAAGATTTGCCATTTAATCTCATATCAACATTTATCTTTATTTGAGGATTGTATAAATCTACTTTTGAAGTTGGATATTTTTCTAAAATCTTTTCTCCTATTTGACGAGCCAACTCCATAGAAGTTAAAGAGAATTTTTTATCCGCCCTCTTAACAAAAACTTTAAATGTTTTGTCTGATACATTATAGTTAAGAATTTTTTCTATTATTAATTCTTTATTAGATTCAACTTCGTCTGCTATAGAAAGACTATAAAGACCAAAAACAGTCTTTAATCTTGATACTATTTCATCTTGTTTTTCCAATTCGTAATCAGTTATTACATATCTGCCAAATGTTTTTACAAATTTGAAATCTATACCGCTCAAAGATTTCTTAACATTTTCAATTAATTTGTTTTCAAAGATATAACGATTATTTCCTTTTAGATATAATTCTCCAAAACGCAATAAAATACACTTCATGTTAACCCCTTGATTTAAGAAAAGTCTAATTTGCTTGTCTTAAATTTTCATCCTTTAAAATATAAATGTTTAAATCTATCACTTTCTTATTATCAAATTCTAAATATATCATCATAAATTGTTTTGGAAAAATTCTATATTTTAAAAACTCAAATATAACCGCTTTATTATTAAATTTATATGTTAACTCTCCTACTATATCAGATTGTCTTATTATTTCGCAGAAATCATATTTTTCTTCATCTCCTCTTTCATCATCACTAGTAATTTTCTCATAAAAATAATCTAGCCATTGACGAATAGCCTTTTCATCTTTCAATGCTTTACAAAGACCATGTAATTTTTTCTTATGTTCTTTTACCAATTTTGTCATATTATTCATACCATTTCCTTTTTAATTTATTTTTTCTCTAATATCATTATAAACTTGTAGAATTATTTTACCTGCTTTTTCAATCTCTTGTAAAGTCAAATCAGCATTAAAAGATATTCTTATATGCGTTTTTATTTCTTCTTTATTCATGCCTATATTTTCCAAAACTCTATTACCAGCCTTTTTAGTAGAACAAGCACTTCCCGTTCCCACAACTATATCTTTATCTTGCAATGCACGCATCAATGTTTCCCCGTTAACTCCATTAAATCCGATTGTTAAAATATAAGGACTTGCAGATTCGAATATATTTACATTAGCATCGCTCTTTAAAATAGAACTAAATTTTTCTTTTAATTCATTTACTTTTTCAAAATTTTTATTTATATCAATATGTTGAATTGCATAATCCATAGCCATAATTCCCGGAACATTTTCAGTCCCTGAACGTAAATTCAACTCTTGTCCGCCACCATAGACGATACTTTTAAGAGAATTAATATTTTTTACATATAATCCGCCGACACCTTTAGGCCCATGAAATTTATGTGCCGAGATAGTATAAAAATCAACATCATAATTTTTTAATTCAAATGGAATTTTACAAAAAGCCTGAACTCCATCCACATGAAGTAATGAATTAGGTGCAAATTGCTTCTTTATATCACAAATTAATTTTAAATCATTTATTGCTCCCGTTTCATTACTTACATGCATTATGGAAATTAAACGAGTTTTTTCATTTAAAACCTCCCTTAATTCCTGATAATCTATTTGTCCGTTTGGCTGCAAGCCAACAAAATGGATAATATTACCCTGCATTTCAAGTTCTTTAGCAACATTATATACACTAGGATGTTCGCCAACAGAAAAAACATATTCCCATTTCCCGTTTCTTTTACTGCCCATTATAGCCAAATTATTACTTTCAGTTGCGCCGCTTGTAAAAATTATCGTTCCTTTTGTGTGACCAAGTTTGCTAACAATTCGTTTACGAACTTCCTCCAAATCTTTTGCCACTTTCAACGAATATCTATTCATAGAAGAAGGATTGAAATATTCTTCGCACGCATAATACCCATATACCTTAACGCAACCATCAAACATTTTTGTAGTTGCAGCATTATCTAAATATATCATCTCAAAGTGGCTCCATATTTATAGGTTAATGATTTTAAAATTTTATTTACAATTTGCGAAACTTCTTCATCTGTCAATGTTTTTTCCATATCTGACAACTTTATATTAAATGCTAAACTCTTTTTATTTTCGCCTATATTTGCATTTCTATATATATCAAAAAGTTTAACATCATAATATAATTTTCCACAAGATGATTTTATACTTGAAATTAAATCGCCAACCTTTATCTCTTCATCAACCACTATTGCCAAATCTCTTTCTACAATAGGAAATTTAGATATATTTTGCACATGAAATTTCTTTTCGGGCAACTGTGCTAAAATTCCTGTATTAATTTCGCCATAAAAAACATTATGTGGAATATCATAATTTTCTGCCACTAATGGATGAATTTTCCCAAATGAGCCAACTTTTACTTTATCAATTATAATGTCAGCTGCTATACCAGGATGTAGATAAGGTTCACTAGATCTAACAAGTTCATATGTTGCAGACGTTTTGTTAAGGAGTAACTCAATAATTCCTTTTAAATAAAAGAAATCAAAATTCTCATCACAAGCAACCATTCCTAAATAATTATTTTCGATAGGAAGTTCATTAGATGATTTAGAAATAAAAGTTCGGCCACACTCAAATAGTTTAAGATTTTTATTTCCAACACTTAAATTATACGATACATTTTGAAACAATGAGTGAGCTAATGATGACCTTAAGCATGAAATATCTTCACTTATTGGATTTGCAAGTTTAACAAGATTTGTTCTTTCATCATTTAACAATAATTTATTAGTCATATCTTGCGAAACTAATGTATAAGAAATATTTTCGTAAAACCCTTTCATGACAAGCATATTCCTAAAGGCTCTTTCTAAATTCAATCTTGGATGTGGACAACCTTCAGTTATATAAGCATTTTTAAAAAGCTTATAATCTATTTTATCATATACATCATAACCATAAAGCCTTATTATTTCTTCTGCTAAATCATTATCATTTTCAATATCTTCTCTAAAAGGAGGAACGTTGCATATAAGGTTACGACCTTGCAAAGTTGTTTCAATTCCTAAATTATTTAAAATGCTAACCATATCTTTTGTAGGAATTTCAACACCTAAAATTTCATTAATTTTATCAATTGAACCAATAACTTTTCTACTTTCATTTTTCTTTGTTGCAATGTCTATAATGCCTCGAACAACCTTTCCACATTTTAAACTAGAAACTAAATGCAATGCTCTTGCAATTCCAACTTCAGCATTAGCAATATTAACACCTTTTTCATATCTAGCAGAAGAATCTGTCCGAACTCCAAATTTTCTGCTTGTAACCCTAATTGATTTTAAATCAAAAACAGCACCCTCTAAAACGCAAGTGGATGTTTCGTTATTAATACAAGAATCCATTCCCCCAATTACACCAGCAATAACCATAGGTTTATTTTCATCTGCAATTACCATAACACTTTCATCTAAATCATAAGTATTATGATTTAATGCGGTTATTTTTTCTCCAAACTTTGCTTGTCTTACAACAATTTGTTTTCCACCTATATGCTCTCCGTCAAACGCATGCAACGGTTGACCCATTTCAATTAGAACATAATTTGTTATATCAACCATATTGTTTATTGGTTTTATTCCAACCGCATTTAAACGTGCCCTAAGCCAAAGAGGAGAACGTTCAATTTTTAAATTGGTAATAGCCGCTGCCATATATCTATAACAATTTTGAGTTTCTACATCAACATTGACAAAATCACGCACTGTTTCTTTTGAATAAATATCTATATCATAATTTAAATTAATCTTTTTTAATTTTATTCCATATAAAGCACACACTTCACGCGCTATACCAACAACACTCATGCAATCAGCCCGATTTGGAGTTATTCCAATATCAAATATGATATCATTTAACATTAAAGCTTGGTCGATTGGAGTTCCAATCTTCATATCATTAGGTAAAATTAAAATACCATCCACTCCAGCACCTTCAAAGTAATTTTCGTCAATTCCTAATTCTTGCCCAGAGCAAAACATACCACATGATTCAACACCACGCATTTTAGCTTTTTGTATTTTAACTCCATTTACAAGGTCTGCACCTGGCAAACTAACAGGAACAACAGCTCCCTCAAAAACATTAGTAGCCGCTGTAATTATTTGAACAATTTCTTTACCTATATCGACTTGACAAACAACCAATCTGTCCGCCTGAGGATGTTTTTCTATTTTTAGTATTTTACCTACAACAACATCGTGAAGATGTTCGTTTTGATAAATAATTTCTTCAACCTCCATACCTGCAGATGTAAGTTTTGAAGCAAGTTCTTCTGCAGGAACATTTATGTCGGTTAATTCTTTAAGCCAATTATATGTTACTTTCATTTTTTCTCCTTTATAGTTATATTAAAATAACTTTTATTTTAGTTTACAAAGTAATTTATATTATTATTTTAATTTTTATATAGTTTAAATTTTTATAAGCAATTTTTTTAATATTCTTTTTAAAACAATAATTATTTCATTTGTTTTAAAAATCTAACATCATTTTTATAAAAGTATCTAATATTGTTTATATCATTTAATATCATGGCTGTTCGGTCAAGTCCAAAACCAAAAGCAAAACCTGAATATTTCTTACTATCAATTCCAGAAATTTCTAAAACTTTTGGATTAACAATACCCGCCCCTAAAAGTTCCAACATACCAGTTCCTTTACAAGTTGAGCACCCCCTTCCGTGACAATTAGGACAAGATACATCAACTTCAATACTTGGTTCAGTAAAAGGGAAGAATGAAGGCCTAAATCTTATAGTAGTGTCTTCCCCAAAAAGTTTTTTCATTATTATAGTCAACATTGCCTTTAAATCTGCCATTGAAATTTTTTCATCAACTACAAGCCCCTCTAATTGATGAAAAATTGGACTATGAGTTGAATCATTTTCGTTTCTATATGTTTTACCAGGACAAATTATTTTAAATGGTGGTTTTCGAACCTCCATTTCTCTAGCCTGAACTGCAGATGTTTGAGAACGCAACAATATATTTTCTGAAATGAAAAATGTATCTTGCATATCTCTTGAAGGATGATTTTTAGGAATATTCATAGCTTCAAAATTATAGTAATCAGTTTCAACTTCAGGTCCTTCTACTACCGAGAAACCGAGTTCAACGCAAATATCAGTCAATTTATCTATAACTCTTGCAATTGGATGCAATGCACCAATTTCACAATCTTTTGATGGTTCTGTAATGTCAACTTTCTCATTTTCTAATTTATTCAAAAGTTCTTGATTTTTAAAAAATTCTTCCTTTTGTTTTAATTTATTTTCAAGATTAGAACGAACCTCATTTATTAAGGCACCTATTATTGGTCTATCGTCATTTGATAAATCTCTCATTCCTTTTGAAAGAATTGTTATTGACCCCGATTTTCCAAATATTTTTATTCTAATTTCATTTAGAGTTTTTAAGTCATTTGAACTTTCTATTTCTTTTTCCGCTTCTTGATTGATGTTTATTAACTCTTCTTTAATCATATTTTAAACTCCTTCTAATAAAAAAAGTTCTCTTTTACTATAGGACGAAAGAGAACTTTTCGTGGTACCACCTATTTTTAATAGATTAAATAATAACAAAATCTATCCTTATTAAATCTTTAACGCAGATTATACGATGGAAACTAATTGTTTACTAACGTTCGTAACCACAGCTAGAAAGCGAATTCAAAAGATTTTATCAATTGTCTTTCAGCCATAGGACAATTCTCTGTATAATAAAATTGCTTTTTACTACTCTTTCATTATAGCTTTTATAAACTCTATTTTGACTGATTATTGATTATATAAAAATATAAACAAAATTCTTTTTTATTATATAAAATCTAAAAAAAAATGTCAAGTAAATATAAAAAGATTTGATTTTTTATTTTAAATCTTATAAAATAAATTGTAAATTGAAATATTAAGGATTAAAAATGAGTTTTAGAAAATATAAAATAGAAAAAGATTACAAAAATGTATATTATTTTTTGAAAGAAAAAGGCTTTTCAGAAAATTATATAAAAAACTTAAGAAAAGAGTTTGGTTATATAAAAGTCAATAATGTATCAAATATTATTAGAACTCCTTTACATATAAATGATATTTTAGAAATTGAGGCATCTCCTAATAACAAAACTACTATTATGCGTTGCATAATACCACTAAATATAGTATATGAGGACGAATACTACTTACTAGTCAATAAAGAAAGCGGGATATCTTGTATGCCAAACAAATCTCACTACTCTTATAATTTAGCAGGAGCAATTTGTGCATATATGCAAAATAAAGATAAAAACTTTACTTTAAGAATCATAAACAGACTTGATAAAGATACGGCTGGAATTATTATAATAGCAAAAGATAGCATATCTCAACAAGAAATTAAAGATGTCAATAAAATATATACTGCTATATGTCATGGCAAAATTAACAAAACTATATTAATTGACAAAAACATAGAAACAGAAATAGAGAACAATATGGGGAATAAAATAAACATTATAAAAAGAAAAATTTCTAAAAATGGTAAAAAAGCAGTTACAAAAGTCATTCCTTTAAAGTGTAATGAAAAAGCCTCTTTAATTGAACTTGAACTTATCCATGGAAGAACTCACCAAATTCGCGTGCATCTTTCTTCTATTAATCACGCATTAATTGGAGATGAAATATACGGAACAAAAAGTGAATTAATAAATCATACAGCATTAATTTGTAATCAAGTTTCATTTTACCACCCTTATCTTCATGAGCATTTAAATTTTACAATCCCATATCCAAATGATTTTAATAAACTTGTAAATGAATTGTTTTAAAATATTTTAATTTACTATATCTATAATTTATAAATTTTATTTGCGACAGATTTTATAAATGCAATATCATGTTCTACAATTATCATAGTTAAATTGTTCTCTTTTATTAAATTTTCTATTTGTATTCTAGATATTACATCAATATAATTTAAAGGCTCATCCCAAATATAAATATTGGACTTCTCACAAAGACTTTTAGCAATTAAAAGTTTTTTCTTTTGCCCTAAACTTAAATTACTTATATTTTTACTAAATTGATTTCTATTTAATCCCAGTTTTATTAATAATGTATAAAATTCTGTTCTATTTAAATTATTTTCTACAATAAAATCATCTATACATCCGTTTAAATTTTCAAAATTTTGGCTTATAAATGAAAATTTAAGTTTGCTATCTTTATATAAATTGCCAGTAAAATTAATATTCTTTCCTATAATAAGTCTTAAAATACTAGATTTTCCACTGCCATTTTCACCTATTAATGCAACTCTATCACCACTTGATAATGATAATGAAAAATTATTAACAACCTTTTTATCACCATAAAAAATCGATACATCTTTTAACTCAATCAAAGATTTGTCGCTTTTTATTTTTTGTGAGTTTGTTACAAATAAATTTTCTTGATAATCTATATTTTTTAAAAGTTTTTCTTTTTCAGCTATTTCCTTGTTTCTTCTTGTTTCAATAGCCTTGCTTCTTTTCATCATTTTGACTGCTTTATGACCTACAGCACCCTTATCAACCTTTAATCCACCAACTCTTGTTCCGTTTTTGGTTTTTTCTACTTTATCACCCCATGTTTTTATACGACGAGAACTTTCTTTCAATTTTTCAATTGATTTTCTTAAATCTTCATTTTTCTTAAGTTCAAAATTATCTTCATTTTGCTTGTTTTGCCACCATGACGAGAAATTTCCTTTTTGTATATCTATATTATTTTTATTAATTGAAATAATATGATCAACACAACTATCTAAAAAATCTCTATCATGTGACACTACAATAAAGCCTTTTCTCTTTCCTAAAAATGCCTTTATACACTCTCTAGTTTCGTAATCTAAATGGTTTGTCGGTTCATCTATTAATAAAAACACATTTTCTTTTGTAAATAATATTGCAAGCAAAAATTTTGTTTGTTCACCATTTGAAAGAGATGAAAATTTTTCATATAAACATTCATCTTTAAGTTTTAATTCACTAGTTAACTTTAATACTTTCCATAAGTCATAATCAGGATAAATTTCAGATAAAACATCAATTGTTAAATTATCTTTATTTTGAATATCGCATGGGAAATACTCAAAATTAACACTATGGTTTATTTGACCTTCATATTTTAACTTATTTAATAATAAATTTAAAAAAGTTGTTTTACCTCTCCCATTTCGTCCTATAAATCCAATTTTCCAATTTGTATCAAACGAAAAACTTACATTGTCAAATATATTTTCATAACTTCCTTCATAAGAAAAAGTAAGATTTTTTACTTCTATTTGCGACATATTAACCTCCTAAAAAAACAAATCACAAGGAAATTACCTCATGATTTGTTTTAGTAAAGCAGGAGCCTTACTTTATAATCAATTTTGCTAACTTCCTTGTTTGCATAACAAAAAGAAAGTTAACGCTTTTAATTTTTAAAATTTCATTTTGTTATGCTATTAAAAATTAACAAAATCTTTATTCATTTTCCTTCTCCTTAAAAAACAACTCTAAAGCCTTTAAATATTCATAAGCTTGTTCTCTATCAGAATCTTTCTCTTTTTCGCTCAAATCTTTATATTCAGTTTTGATTTGTCTTTCCCATCGTTCAACTTTTTCTTTTGGAATTGTTAACGAGCCATCTTCATTTCGTTTACAAACTGAATGTAAATACTTTTGCCAGTGAGCCCATCTTTCGTGCGCCACTTTAGATAAAATCTCTATAATATCATTATCCATTATATACCTTATCTACTAATAGTTGATTTTTTTTAATAATTAATTGGTGCGGGCGGTGGGAGTCGAACCCACACCCTTTCGGACTTGCCCCTTAAACAAG
>CALWCW010000012.1 GCA_944376495.1 uncultured Clostridia bacterium
ATATTAGAAGCTGAAAATCTGAAAGAACAAATAAATCAGCTTACTATTTCTGAGCAGTCTAAAAGTAGACTGCTATTTTCCGTTGCAAGCATTATTTTACTTACAGAGGCACAATCAGAGGCAATAAGGCTTGCCGATGTTGTTTGCTTTGATTTTAAAAATAAAAGAGAAAAGGAAGTACAAATTAAAAAAGCATTACGCAAAGAGCTTAATAATATTCTTTTACCAAAAGAAGAAACAACTTCAAGTGAACTTCAAATGAATTTTGAAAATTTAGAAAATTAGATATAAGAAATCAGTCAGTCAATTAAGTAAAAATAAGTATATAAATAATAACCTGCCGTTCGGTAAATTAATAATAACGGTCAGTCAGGTTCAAAAAATTTGTGGCAAAGAAAATTTTGAAAAAATCATAAAGGCAGTTGAGAAAGTTGCAAAGTCGCAGTCCATCAAACTCGGTGGGCTGGTCAAGTCGCCCGGCGAAGTTCTGGATAAAATTGTTGGGCTACTACTCACCGAGGGGGGCTGGCGAGCAAATAAAAATTAAGCTTAACAACTTATCCGAGGCAAGTGGAATAACAAGTCCAACAGCTTATTTAATTGCTTTACTTTACAACCTAGCAATAGATTTTGAGAAAGAATTTAAACACATTGTTTCTCAGTTCCCATTAAAACAAACAAAAAAACAAAATAGTGATGCACTCAGACAACGAACTTACACAAAGAAGAACTTAAAAGTTTTTATGACTACTTAGACGAAGAAATTAAAACTTAGTCTAAAATTGTCGAATTGAATATATTTTTGTCGATTTGAACATTTTTGAATAATAAAAGTTATTATGAAGTAAGCTCAAAAATTGTTTAAAAATTTTGAGAGCACTTTAAATTAGAATTTCTGAATAAACAGCTCAACCCTCATTGCAATTGAATTTTGTTAGTATGGCTGCGCAAATGCACCTGAATTCGAACCTTTTAATAAAATAACGAATGCCAACCTTGGGAAAAGGGAGTTTGAAACCGAAATTGGCAAAACTGTATCTGCAAATCAGAAGGTTGAAACCAAAAATAAGAAAAGGGGAAGAACTAAAAAAAAAAACAAAACAACCCCACCAGCTATTCAAAAATTTTCAAACCACATCAAATTCATCGACTACATCCCAACCCGTGAAATCATAACATACCGACACCTCTTCGCCTACGGCTTTTATGTGGAATAGCTATGTACGAATTTTGTCGAATGAATTGATTTTGTTTATTAATTTGTTATAATATAGACAAAATATGCGGAGTCTCGTATGGCTATATTTAATTTATTTAAGATTAATGAAACAAGAAACGAAATTTTTAAAGAATTATATAATTCATCTAATAAATTTTCTGTTACTTGCGATGGTGAAGAATTTATTTTGACTTTATATACAGATGTAGAACAGTATCAACCTACATCATTAAGTTGGAACTGGTTACTAACTGAGGCTAAATTGAATGTAAAAACGTATTTTAAACAGCCAAAAGCAATTTTATATTTAGTATATAATGATATTATTTATGCATTGTCTTTTGGTAGTGCGTTTTATGATGTAGATAAATATTGTGATAAAGACTTTGCATTTAATTTTGCAAGAAAATTTAAATATAAAAAAATCAAGTCGACTTCACAGGCAATTCCAAGTTCTAATAGAAATAAAATAATAAACTCTTATGTAAATAACGAATATTTTGAATATGATACGGGTGGTGCATATTTAAAAATTAAAGGTCAAATTGTTGTAGAAGATGGATTTGATTTATTTAAAAATAATATTGAGGTAGGAACCTCGATAAAATTTTCTGTCAATAATCCATCTTTTGAAAAATTTATTGAAATTGTCAAATATGTATCTAAGAAGTTAGAAGAGTTAACAGATCAATCTTTAATTCCCTTATTTCAACCTATAAGAGATAAAGACAAAATAGAACAATTAAATAGTTTTATGTACAATAATTTTGATATAGATTCTTGTAATATTACATTTTCAGATTTTGATATCATAGGAACTAATGAATATTTTTATTCTCAAAGTGCAGAGTATCGTGTATATTGTGATGGGAAAAGAGGTAGTCTTGACTATCTTTCTTTAGATAAAATAAAAGAATTTTGTTTAAATAAAAATATAAATTATAAAGAAAAGTTTTTTGATATTTATGTTAAACTGGAAGGAGAGAATAAAGCACATTCAATTAGAGAGTTTATTGATTATCCAATTGAAAATGAGAACGCAGTTTTAATAAAAGGTGAATGGTATCAATATAATTCTGATTTTATAAATTCATTGGACGAATCATTAAATCATTTGAATTGTATTCATGATAAAAGATTCGATTGGAATGAAGATTTTTACAAAGATTTTATAAATAGTAAGAAACAAGAATTTAAATTAAAAGAGAAGTATAAAGATTATGATGATGAAGAATTAGTAGAAGCCATAACAAAAACCTTTTATAAGGAAAGGGTATTTAATGAGTATATAGCAGATAAGTATAACTTTATTTGTGGAGATAGAGTATTGACAAGACTTGATGGAGGGAATAGTATCGAACTAAATGATTTGTATAAAGACAATTGCATATATGCAGTAAAAATAGGAAATAGTTCAGGTAAATTATGTTATTGCGTAGACCAAATGGTAACAGCTATGAATTGTATAAAAAATAAAGTTGTCGAATTTAAACATGATATAAAAGAAGTATGTATAGTTTTATTAATAAAAAAACGTAGTGGTTATCCCGAAGGAGATGATAAATTTGATATAACAAGTCTGAAATATATAGCATTAAAGAATGCACTGAATAGTTGGATGAAAGAAGCTAGAAATTTATTTTATGAGCCAAAAGTTATTATTGGTTATACTGATTAATAAAATTGCCGATGTCGGCAATTTTATTTTGTGGATTGATTGACTTAATTGCCGATATCGGCTATAATCTACAATAGAATAAAAATCAAGGAGTTTTGTTAATGGGTGTTTTAACAGTTAGCGAAATCGCAAAAAAGTGGAAAATAAGCGAAAGGTCAGTGCGCAACTATTGCAAGCAAGGCAGAGTAAAAGGTGCGGAACAGAAAGGTAAATTATGGCTAATTCCTGAGGATGCTAAAAAACCAGAAAGAGTAGAACGCAAAATAATGTCTTGCAAATAATAATGTTCCGTTTATAATTAAAGATAAATACTAATTTTATTGCTTATCTGAACTAAAAGAGTGGAGCACTGGGTGTGGTCATTCAACAAATACTGTACGCGTTGTCAAGATGAATTTTAAATATTTGATATGTTTTACGATAGACAAAAGAGGAGATTAAATGACGGATTTATTAGAATATATTAATGCTAAAAGGGAGACGGAATTATTTGATATTAAGGAGCATTATTACTCAACAGATAAGAAATTTGATTTGATTAAGGATATTGTTTCGTTTGCAAATAATAAAAATAATAGTGATAAATATATAGCATTTGGTATAAAAGATAAGACATGGCAAGTTGTTGGGGTCAAAAAGAGTGATATTCCTCAGATATCTGATATTGAGCAATTTTTAAATCAATATATAGAACCAAATCTACAAATTAGTCTGGAATCATGCACCTTAAAAAATAAAACAGTGATTGCAATTAAAATACATGGTGATAATACGAATCGTACATATATGATAAAAAAGACATCTCCAAATAATGGGAAAAGCTGTATTAGATGTGGTGAAATTTATTTAAGAAAAGGGACCATGAATTGTATAGCGAATCGAGTAGAT
>CALWCW010000013.1 GCA_944376495.1 uncultured Clostridia bacterium
TGTATAATAAATGAAAATGGTAACAATGATAAAAACAAAATAGATAATACAAAAAAAGAAGACAAGAAAGACAAATAAGTCTTCTTTTTTTAGTTTTGAAAGTGACGCCACAATTTAAAATATTTGACATATTTATATACGCATGATATAATAAAATCGATGGAGATATATAAATCAGAACAATACCTTAAAGAGAGGTTATTAAATGAAGCGAAGTATCCCTATTATTTATCACAAAGACTAAAGACAATGCCTTTAGATAATAGGGAAGCATTTTGTGTTCAACTTCATCAATTTTGTAAAAATTTATATGAAGGAAATGTTGTCAATAAACACTCACAAAATTTCAATAAATTAATTAAACAATCAGATGGTTGGTATCATGTAAAAGAGAGTTTTGGTGAGGGAAAATTTATTAATGCTAATAATTTATTGGGCAAAAAAATATATTGTCGTGAATCTAATTGTCATCTGTCTGCATATAATTTTGCTTTAAATTTTAAAGGAAAAATTGATATAGTGTTTGGCACTATTAATCCATTTAATTTAAAAGAAGGATTGTTTCATTCCGTATGTGAGTTTAAGCTTAATAATAAAGAGTTTATCTTTGATGGTGCTAATTATGTGGTTATGGACAAGGCTTTATTTATAGAATTGTTTAGATTTAATGCTTTGCAAAGAATTTCAAAAAATGAACTTATAAAGGATAAAAAAGAATTGTCATCAAAAACAGTTATTAAAAATAAAAAGCCTTATAAAATAGCTCAAATAAAATTGTTAATTGAAAGGTTTTATGGATTAGGATTTTTAGTATATCTTTATAATAGACAAGATTTTTTAGAAAACACAGAAAAACAAATAAAAAATATAAGACAAGTTAAAAATAATTACAATGAATTTGAAAGTAAATTAAAGAAAATAGAAGAGAGTTATTTAAAAGAATAATTTAAATCCTACTAATTTTATAAGTAGGTTATTTTTTTTGTTTTGTCAACATATTTATTTATTGTTAAGATGTATAAAATTTTGAAAAGGAGTCAATCATGAAAATGAAAGCAAAAATAGATACGGACAAAACTAAAAATAAAAACTCTTTATTGGGATTTATATTAAAAGGTACTTTAATTGCACTATGTACTTCAATGGTTCTAGTTCTTGTGTTTGCTTTTCTTTTAAAATTTACAAATATATCAGATAGTGCAATTAATCCAGTAAATCAAGTTATAAAGGGTGTTAGTATATTCTTAGGGGTATTTATTGGATTAAAAAAATGTAAAGAGTTAGGACTTGTGAGTGGACTTTTGATAGGTTTTATTTACACAATCATTGCATTTTTAGTATTTTCAATACTAAGTGGAGGGTTTAGTTTTGATGTAACACTTTTAACTGATTGCGTATTTGGAGCTATAATTGGTGCTATTTGTGGTATTATAAGTGTTAATATTAAAAAAAGTACAAACTAACATTAAAAATTAATTGACATAGTCCTTTTAATTCTTTATAATTATGAGAGTAAGTAAATTTTATATTCTATTAAATGATTAAAAGGATTATAGATGTTAAAAAAATACTCGATAGTTAATTTTGTTTTATTAGTTATAATAGCAATATTGGGTGTACTACTAAGTGTATGCCCTTTTAATGTGCCAGCAAGCACAGATAGATATAATGGTTTTATAGGAGCAATACAAAAAGGGATAGATCTTGGAGGTGGAGTATCTGCTATTTATCAAGCAGAAAATAGTGGCAATTCAAGTGATAACTTACAAGATTTAATCGATGAATCATTAAGTAAACTTGAAAGTGGAATAGATAGAAATACCACATATACAGAATTTTATGTTACAAGACAAGGCGAAAACAAAATACGTTTAGAAATATCCGGTGCCTTAGATACAGACTCATTGTTTACTTATTTAGAAGATGGCAAACAAATCTTTATCACTAATGAAGAAGCTTCAGATACAGTGACAAATCCTACTGTTTATATTACTAGTGAGGATATTCAAACAGCATATATTGGCTATGATTATGAAAATAGTAATTATACAATTATATTAAACTTTACAAGTCAGGGTAGGGAACACTTACAAGAATTATTACATGCATCCGAAGATTCAGGTAGAACAAATTCTTATGTTTACTTAGATGAGGTCAATAGCGATAATTTACTTTCAACAGTAGCTATAGACACGATTACTGGTAATACTTTCACATTGACAAGTTCAAATTCAACTGATTATTCATCTACTGACTCAAATCAAACGATGATGCTTGTTTGCTCGATAATAAGTGGTTCATTAGGTTATGATATAAGCCTTTTAGAAGCAAGCTATATCAGTCCTGTATTAGGTCAAAATACACTATTATATATAGGAATATCTTTTTTAATCTTTATAGTTTTGACATTACTTTATTTAATAATAAAATATAAACATTTAGGACTTTTAGGAAGCCTTGCACTTGTATTTTACTTAGTTCTCTTTGTATTCTTTATGCAAGCTATACCTTTTATCATATTAAATCTTTCAGCTGTATTTGGTTGTATTTTTGCCTTTGTTATAGCTGTTATATCAAATATTATAATATTTGAAAAAATAAAATCAGAATATGCACTAGGTAAAAAGATACATTTATCTTTTAAAAGTGGTATAAAGAAATCTCTTTGGCCAATTTTAGATAGTCATATCATTATTATACTTGCATCTTCTATGATTTGGATTTTTGCTCCATCAGCATTAAAGGGTTTTGCAATAGCATTGATTCTTGGAACTTTGCTATCTGCATTCACTTCTTTAGTAATAACTCGTTATTTGTTAAATATTTATCTTCCTCTTAATAGTACTAAAGCTAAGAGATTAGGCTTGTATAGAGATAAAAAATTAACAAAAATTGAAGAGGTTAGTCCAGAAAATAATACCACACAAGTTGCAAGCCAAGTTACCGAAACTGTAGTAGAGGGAGGTAACGACCATGAATAAATTAAAACGAAGCACTATGAATTTGAATAAAAAAATTGTTGACTCAAAATTTGACATTACAAAAAATTTTTTATACTTTTTGATAGTTCCAGCTATAATAATATTGGTAGGTATAGTTCTTCTTTGCACTGTAAATTTCCATTTAGGAACTGATTTTACAGGTGCTAGCACATTTAAAGTTTATGTTAACAATGAAGATACTTTTGGTGATACTATTGAGAGTTATGATATTAATAATTCTGATGACTATCAAGCAATTTATGACAAGATTAATGATGTATTAAAAGACAATAAACTTACTATAAGAGAATATAGAACATCTACTATGTATCTGACAGACTACCATGTATATGGTGGTCAAGCAGTTGAAGTTGTTTACCAAAATACAACAGATGATGCTGATTTAATTAAAGCTCAAAATAGTGATATAAGAAATAGTATAATTTCAGCTTTTGGTTATAGTGATTTTAATCAAGCAGTATCTTCTGTGGACTTTATACCTTCATCAAGTTCATTTGATTGGATTGTTGGTATAATAGCTAGTGTTATATTTGCCTATTTAATTATTTCAATCTATATGGCATTTAGATATGATTTTTCAATATTTATTGTTGGACTTTTACAAATAGCCTTAGACTTATTTTTAACTATATCTCTTGTTCTCATTTGTAGATTGACAATAAATTTATCGTTTGGAATAATACTTCTTGCAACATTAATTATGTCTATATTCAACTTATATCGATTCTACTCAAAAACTAAAAATAATATTAGGTCTGGAAGATTTGAAAAAGCTAAAAATCAAGTCGTAGCAAATGCTACAACAAAAGAGATGGCTTTACAAAAAACTGTTATTTATTTAGTCTTGTTATTTGCATCGTTAATCTTTACTATATTAGCTGTTGAAGGTGTCAGAGAAGTAGCCTTAGGATTGATGCTAAGTATTATAACAACATATTTTACATCTTTATTTATATTACCTTCATTATGGTCAACTTGTTATAAGAAAAAAGCTGTAAAAAAATCAGATAAAGCTGTAAAAAAATCTAAATAAATTAAAATCCTAATTATTGGAATTAATATAATTAGGATTTTTTTTACTATTATTTATTATTTGTTGACAATTATTTTGATTTATGTTATACTGCTCTAGTCATTGGACAAATATGCACTTATAGAATATTCATATGCAGTTGCCTAAAACTTGTTGTATTTTAAACTATACCTTGTACAACAAAAAAGATATATTTCTGAGGTCGCATAATGGAGCTAGAAAACTATAAGGAAGGACAAAAACAAAAGGAGGAAATTAAAATGTCAGTTATTTCAATGAAACAACTTCTAGAAGCAGGAGTTCATTTTGGTCATCAAACTAGAAAATGGAACCCTAAGATGAAAAAATACATTTTTACTGCAAGAAATGATATTCATATCATCAATCTAGAACAAACTTCTGAACAAGTAGATAAAGCTTATCAATTTGTTCGTGATGTAGTTGCTACTGGTAAAAAAGTTTTATTTGTAGGAACTAAAAAGCAAGCACAAGATGCAGTTAAAGAAGAAGCCGAAAGATGTGGTATGTTCTATATTAATACTCGTTGGCTTGGTGGATGCTTGACGAACTTTAAAACTATTAAGTCAAGAATTGAAAGACTTAATAAGTTAAACCAAATGGAAAAAGTCGGAGAATTTGATTTATTGCCTAAAAAAGAAGTTATTCTCTTAAAAGCTGAAAGAGAAAAATTAGAAAAGAATTTGGGCGGAATCAAGGAAATGAGAGAACTTCCTGGACTCGTAGTTGTTGTTGACCCTAATGTAGAACACATTTGTGTTAACGAGTGTAAATTATTGGGTATTCCAATGGTTGGGCTTGTTGATACTAATGGAAATCCTGAAAATATTGATATCGTAATTCCAGGCAATGATGATGCTATTCGTTCTGTAAAACTCATAATTGCTGCTTTGGCTGATGCTGTAATTGAAGCTAAAGAGGGAGTTTCTATGAAAAAAGAAGAAGATGCGTCTGATGAAGATATTGATATAGAAAAAGTTTTAGCTGAAACAAAACCTAATTTAGAAATTGCAGAAGCAGGTGAAGAAACTCAAGTTAAAAAAGGAAAGAAAAAACCTGCTAGAAAGAAGCCAGAAACAAAAAAAGAAGTTAAAGAAGAGGTAAAAGCCGAAGCTGAAGAAAAAGTAGAAGAAAAAAAATCTGAAAGTGAGGGAGAGTAATATGAATTTTACAGCTAAAGATGTTGCAGAATTAAGAGCAAAAACAAATGCTGGAATGATGGATTGCAAAAAAGCATTAACAGAATGCGATGGTGACTTTTCAAAAGCTATTGTATGGCTCAGAGAAAAAGGAATTGCAGCTGCTGCAAAAAAACAATCAAGAATTGCATCAGAAGGTATAGTAACTTCTTATATTCATATGGGCGGAAAGATTGGTGTTCTTGTGGAAATAAACTGCGAAACAGATTTTGTTGCTAAAACAGAAGCTTTCCAAACTTTAGGACATGAAATTGCATTACAAATTGCTGCAGCAGCTCCTAAATATGTAAGAATTGAAGATGTTCCTGCTGAAGAAGTAGAAAAAGAAAAAGAAATTTTGAAAAACCAAGCTTTAAATGAAGGGAAACCAGCACAAATTATTGAAAAAATGGTTGAAGGTCGTGTTAAAAAATTCTATCAAGATGTATGTCTTTTAGAGCAACCATTTGTTAAAAATCCAGATATGACTATTCAAAGTTATATTAATGAAAAAATTCTTCAAATTGGAGAAAAAATTTCTGTTAGAAGATTTGTTCGTTTTGAAATGGGTGAAGGACTCGAAAAACGTAATGACAATTTAGCAGAAGAAGTAGAAAAACAAATGAAAGGAAATAATTAAAATTGCCTAAAAAAATCATATTAGTACCATAAGCATATTTTAGGGGTTAATATGATTTTTTATTTGCAATTTTTAATATTAATTTAAAATTTCTAACTTATATCAAATTATTAATTGTGTTCTATAGTATTATTTTGTGATATAAGTAAATTTTTCGATAAAATTTGCATATTTCTTTTATATAGTTGTCAAAACATTTGCAAAAAAAATTCGTTTATAGTAAAATCTATATTATAAAGAATTGATTTAAAAATTCTTAAAAATTTAATCTTAATATAATGTAAGGAGATGAAATGAACGAATTATTTGAAGAAATTGAGCTTAATTGTCAGGAAGAAATAAATAAGGCAATTGAACATCAAAATAATGAATACTTGGTTATAAGGGCTGGAAGAGCAAATCCTCATATTTTAGATAAGGTTTATGTGGATTATTACGGAGTTCCTACTCCAATAAAAAATATGGCAAGTATTACAGTTCCAGAAGCAAGGATATTAGCAATAGCAGTTTGGGACCAAAGTCAAGTAAAGAATATTGTTAAGGCAATTTCACAAGCAGATTTAGGCGTAACCCCAAATGAAGATGGGAAAATTATCAGACTTATTTTTCCTATGCTAACAGAAGAACGAAGAAAAGAAATAGTTAAAAATTTAAAAAAAATAGCAGAGGACACTAAAATAGCGGTTAGAAATGCTAGAAGAGATGCTATGGACATGATTAAAGACCTTGAAAAAGAGGGTGAAATTTCAGAAGATGACAAATCTGTTTTTGAAGAAAAAATCCAAAAATTAGTAGATGTTTCTTGTGATAAAATAGATGACAACTATAAAACAAAAGAAAAAGAAATTATGGAGATATAATTTCTTCGATTTTAATTAAAAGGTGTGTCATGAAAAAATTACAAAAAATACCATATCACATAGCTATTATAATGGACGGTAATGGAAGATGGGCAACTAAAAGAGGATTACCTCGTAATTATGGTCATAAAGAAGGAATCAATGCTATTGAAAGAATTGTTCTAGCTTGTCTTAATTTTGATATTAAATATTGTTCTTTTTTTGCATTTTCTACAGAAAATTGGAAACGTAGTAGTGATGAAATTAATGGTATTTTTGATTTAATTAGAGAGTATTTACTAAAAGAAGATAATATATTTTTAAAAAATCAAATTAAGGTTGAATCTATTGGTGTTTTAGAACCATTTCCAAAAGATTTAGTAGAAGCGCTAGTAGATTTAAAAGAGAAAACCAAAAACTTTAATAAACTCACTGTTGTTTTTGCTTTAAATTATGGTGGAAGAGATGATATTGTTAGAGCAGTTAATAAATTCTTAAATGAAAACAAAAAAGATATAACAGAAAAAGAATTTTTGCTAGCTCTTGATACTAAAGATATACCTGAACCGGATATAGTTTTGAGAACTAGCGGTGAAATGAGGATTTCAAATTTTATGCTATATCAAATGGCATATAGTGAATTATTTTTTCCAAAAATTTATTGGCCTGACTTTAATGAAAAACATCTATATAAAATACTAAAAAAATATCAAAAAAGAAATAGAAGATTTGGAGGTATAAAATGAAAACTAGATTGCTTACATCATTGATATTTATTTTTGTTCTTGCTTTAGCTTTTATTTTAAAAGTTTATGTAAGTAATTATTTTTTTGATGCTTTAATTCTATTTATTGCATGTTATTCAGCATATGAAACATCAAAAATATTCTCAAAAATGGGAAGATACAACAATAAAATTATCGCAACCATTTTCCCAATTTTTTTGATGATAATAGCATTAATTGGCATCGCTTATGATTATACGATTGGTGTTTTATTCACAGTAGTCATGGAAGTTGGTGTTATTGTTCTTTTCTTTGGTGTTACTTTCTTGACTAATTTAATTGATAAAAAAACAAACATAGAATTAAAAACTAGACAAATGGACAAGCAATATAGTAAAAGTAAATATTCGCTTCTTAAAGCCTTAAATACTTCTGTTATATTTATTTATCCATCATTTTTAATCTTATTCTTGTCTTTTATCAATCATTTTGAGGAATTAACAACTTCATTCCCAGTTATGGGAGAATTTAATGGTATGCTCTCATTATTCATACTTCTTTTTGCGTTTCTTATTCCTATTTTCACTGATACATTTGCCTATATTACTGGTGGATTAATTGGTGGTAAAAAATTGGCACCAAAGATTAGTCCTAAAAAGACTATATCAGGTGCGATTGGCGGATTTTTATGGTGTATTTTACTTTCTGTTGCTGTTTATTTTATATTCACTTCAATTCCTTCAATATCTGTAGTTCTCACTGACGCCGGAATAACAGTTTGGAAATTAATTATTATTGTTGCAATTGGCTCTATAATAAGTCAGGCTGGGGATCTGTTTGAAAGTTATTTAAAGCGTAGTGCCGATGTTAAGGATTCAGGGAATATTCTGCCTGGTCATGGCGGTATGCTTGATAGATTCGATTCTTATATGTTTTTAGTCCCATTTTTATTTATAGCATTTAGTATATTATTTGCTGTTTTATAATATATTAAAATAGAATAAAAACTGCTTAAATTATTTACGAGAGGTGTATGTATATTTTATATATAATTCTTGCTATAGTAATTTTACTATTCATGGTATTGATACATGAATTCGGTCATTATTGCATAGGAAGAATGTTGAATTTTAAAATTACAGAGTTTTCAGTAGGGTTTGGTAAAGCCCTTATTTCTCGTAAAAATAAAAGGGGAGAATTAATTTCGTTACGTATTTTCCCTTTGGGTGGATATTGTGCTTTTGCTGGAGAAGATGAAGTAGATGTTAAAAACAAAGATGCTTTTACAAATCAAAAGCCTTGGAAACGTGTATTAGTCTTTTTGGCTGGGGTCACTTTTAATTTTGCAACTGCAGTAATTTTTTCATTAATTTTATTATGCTCTGTAGGTTATGATATACCACAATTTACATCATTTCCTGAAATTAATTCTTCAACTGTTAAAAATTGGGTAGAAGGCAGTGAAATAATTAGTAATTTAAATAATGTAGATGTTGATGACCTATTACAAGAAGGCGATGTTATCATTTCTATTGATGGTCAAAAAATTGATTTTGCATATGGTACAACATATAATGATATTGTAAACAATCAGTTTGATTTACTTGAAGATTGGCTAGAAACAAATGGTGAAGACAATTTTGCCAATTATCAATCCATTAATGCTGTTGTAAAAAGAAATGGCGAATATAAAGATGTTCAATTGGGTTTTTGTCAAGTTCTTGTTAACAAAACTGATAAAAATGGTTCTGTTATAGAGGGTGAAACCGATTATGTTTATTATTGGAATGCTAACGTAAAGGCATATGTTCATACATTTACAGAAGCATTAGAAAGAGCTGTTCCATTTAGTTTTGGTCTTGCATGGGTGGTTCTTAAAAGCTTATGGCTATTAATAACTTTCCAACTTCCAATATCTGCTATAGGCGGACCTATTACAACGATAGCAACAATAGCAACTTACACTCAAACAAATTTTACAAATTTATTAGTTTTGATACCATTAATTTCTGCGAATTTAGCTGTTTTCAATGCACTACCAATTCCTGCTCTAGATGGAGCTCACGTTCTATTTACAACTATAGAGGCCATTAGGAAGAAACCTATTAAACGTGAAACAGAAAATATGATTCATGCTATCGGTTTATTTATTTTATTTGGTGCGGTTATATTGATTGACATTTTGCATTTTCTATTATAAAATATTTGTATGATAGATTTAATTGAAAAGTTAAATTATAAATTTAATAATAAATATAGTTATTTAAAACTCTTGAATGTAGAATATGATAAAGACATTTCACAATGTGTTATCACTTTTCTTTATCCATGTACAATTAAAGAAATAAGTGAAGAATCAAGGAATGAAATTAATCTATTTTTTCAAGAGTTTTTGTCATTAAATGGTTCTTTGAAGGTCAAATTTAAAAAAAGTTTTTTAGATGAAAAACTCATTGTAAATGAAATAGTTGAATTTTTTAAAATTTATAAAAAAGGGCTGTTACCATATATTACTCTTGATAATATAAAATCAGAAAATAATGAATTAAATGTGAATATTAAAATATTTTTAAATCAAGATGTTTTATCTTTAGTGGATGATTATGAATTAAGAACTCAAATAAAATCATATTTAGATAAATATTTTATTGCTGATTTTAATATTGAAATTATTGAGAATGAAGAAACTTTGCCTGATACTATAGAAGTTGATGATATATTACCTATTGCTACAAAAACGAAAAGGTATGATGTAAATATAATAAAATATATTGCTGGAAAGGAGATTGTTCCTAAACCAGAGTTTATTGAAGAAAATAAGCATCCAAAAGAGTCAGTTATACTAGCAGGCTATCTCTCAAACTTGCAAAAAAAATCATTTATAGCAAAGAAAGGTAAAAAGGCGGGAACTGAAAGGATTTTTTATACCTTTACATTACGTGATAAAGGTGCTTCTATAGATTGTGTATATTTTTGTGGGAAAACACACGAAAAAGATATGGATAATTTAGAAGATTTAACATTTTTTTTGTGTGTTGGCGATTTAAAAATTGGATTAAATGGAAAACTTACATATTATATAAGAAAAGTAGCATTAGCATCTTTAGCAGAACAAGAAATCATTATTAAAAATAATTTGAATGAACCTCATGTTCATAAAAGAGTTGTATTTCCAGAACGTTTGCAACGACAAGCACAAGCAAATTTATTTGAAGAAAAACAAATTTATAATGATTTTATTTCTAAAAATAGTATAGTTGTTTTTGATATTGAAACGACAGGATTAGACCCAGAAAACTGCGAAATTACTGAATTAGGCGCTGTTAAAATACAAAATGGAGTGATAATAGAAAAATTTGAAAGTTTTGCTAAACCTAAAAATCCTATTCCTATAGAAGTTCAAGAATTAACACACATTACAGATGAAATGGTTGCAACAGCACCTTCTATAGAAGATGTTATTCAAGATTTTTATGATTGGTCAAAAGACTGTATTATAAGCGGCTATAACATTGTTTCTTTCGATATGAAATTTGTAAAAAAAGTTGCAAATAATTTAGGGCTAAAATTTAATAATGACATTATTGATACAATGATAGTAGTAAGACAATCTAGTTTAAGAGTTGGTAATTTTAAATTAGGAACAGTGGTAAAGGCATTAGGGTTAACACTTAATGATGCACATAGAGCTTATAATGATGCTTATGCAACAGCTCAAGTATTAATGGCTTTAAATAAATTAAAATAAAACATTTTAAAATTTTTTGAAATAATACTTGCAATTATTATATTTATTTGTTATAATAATAATGACTTGATAGTAAGGAGCGGGCAAAATTGCCTCGCTCCTTACTTCATGAATGGGAGGAATAAAAATTGGCAAAAAAAGTTAAATCAATATGTGAAGAAAAAATTGTACCTATCATTGAAGATATGGGATATGAGGTGATTGAAATTGAGTATGCTAAAAAATCTGATGGAATGAATTTAACGTTCTATATAGATAAAGATGAGGGAATTGACATTCAAGATTGTGAATTAGTTTCAAAAAAAATAGATCCTATTTTAGATGAAATAAATCCTACAGATGATGTTCCTTATATCTTAAATGTAAGTTCACCTGGCATTGATAGACCTTTAACAAAAGAAAGAGATTTTATTAGAAATCTTAACAAAGAAATTTCAATTACATTATTCTCAAAAATGAATGGTAAAAAGGTTTTTGAAGGTATATTGATATCATATGACGATAAAAATATTACTATAAAAATCGCAGATGAGAATTTTACATTTGAAAGAAATAAAATTGCACATATTGTGCCTGTAATTAAATTTTAAGGAGTATAAAATGATAAATAAAGATTTTTTTCAAGCTTTAGATGATTTGGAATCAGAAAAGAAAATTAATAAAGAAACTTTTATTTCTACATTAGAAACAGCGTTAACATCAGCTTATAAAAAGATGTATGGTGAAGCAAAATCAGCAATGGTTAAACTAAACCCAGAAAAAGCAACAATAAAAATATATTCTTACAAAACAATAGTTGATAATGTTCAAGATGCTGATAAAGAAATCTCTCTAGAAGAAGCAAGAAAGATAAAAAAATCTTATAAAATAGGAGATATTGTTACTACAGAAGAATCAACTAAAGATTTTGGACGTATTGCTGCTCAAACTGCTAAACAAGTTGTTATGCAGAAATTAAAAGAAATGGAAAGAGATATAGCATTATCAGAACTTTCAGAAAAAGAAGACGAACTCATGACTACAATTGTAAAAAGAATTGATAACGGAACAGTTTATGTTCAAATATCAAACTCGCATACAGAAGGAGTTATGCTTCCATCAGATCAAATTCCTGGTGAAAAATATAATGTAGGTGATAGAGTAAAGGTTTATGTTAAAAAAATCAAAGATTCTTTTAAAGGGACTCAAATTCAAGTTACAAGAAGTAATGTTGGATTTGTGCGTAAATTATTTGAACTTGAAATCCCTGAAGTTGCAAACGGAGATATTAAAATAAAGAATATTGCACGTGATCCTGGAAATAGAACTAAAGTTGCGGTTTTCACTGATAAAGCAAATATTGATCCTATTGGCACATGTGTAGGATTTCATGGACAAAGAATTGATACTATTACATCAGAAATGAATGGTGAAAAAATCGATTTAATAGAATATAATGAAGATCCATTAGATTATATAGCAAAAGCTTTAAGTCCTGCAAGAGTTTTAAGTGTTGAAACTAATGAAAGTTTGCATTCATCGAGAGTTATTGTTCCAGACGATAAGTTATCTTTGGCAATTGGTAAAAATGGACAAAACGTTCGTTTGGCTGCAAGATTAACAGGATGGAAAATAGAAGTAAAACCTGAAAGTTCAATATCTCAAAATGATGTTAAAGAACCCGAATATGAATTAACTGAACTAAACGATGAAGATGCTTTTGATGGGTTGACTGACCTTGAAGATCTTGAAGAAATTAAATTAGACGATTTAGATACTAACGATAGCACAGACGATATTAGTGATAATACTGATGATACTAGCGATAATATGAACTAATTAGTGAGGACTTATGGAAAAATTAAGAATGTGTATTGCTTGTAGAAATATGCAGGATAAAAGAGATTTATTAAGAATTGTTAGAGATAAGGAAGGCAATGTATTTGTTGATAATACTGGAAAGAAAAATGGAAGAGGAGCATATATTTGTAAAAAAGAGGAATGTTTAAATAAAGCAATTAAGCAAAAATCATTGAATAAAGCATTTAAAACAAATATAGATGAATCAATTTACGAAGAAATCAGGGAGAATATAATTGAACATAAATAAAATTAAAGATTATCTTAACATTGCAAATAAAGCGGGCTATTTGATTATAGGCGGCGAAAAACTAGAAAATTATAACAAAAAACTTTATTTAGTTTTATATTCAACTACCGCTCAAAAAAATACATTAAAACTTGTTGAAAGATTAAAAAATAAAGAAATAAAAGTATTGCAAATTGATAATTTAGAAGAATTATTAAGTATAAAAAATTGTAAATTACTAGGTATAAAAAATAAAGGTATAAGTGAAATAATTGTTGATTTATACAATAAAAAAGGAGATTAGCATTGGCAAATCAAACATTAGAAAATTTAAAAAGAATTCATCAATTGCAAAAAGATGGTGAAATTATTGAGATTTTAAGAGAATTGAGATCTTCAAAGAGTAAAGTTTCTGCATTATCAGAAAAATTATATCAGAGGAATAAATTTATAAGCGAGAAACTTAAAGAAGAACAAAATTCTCAAAAATTTGATTTAAATGAAAAGGAGTCAAAAAATGTTGAAAATAAAGCAACATCTTCTTTTGATACAAATAAACAAGATTCAAATAATACAAATCAACAATCTTCACAAATCAATAAAACTATAAAACCAAATAATAATAAAGTTTCTAATTCAAATAAATTTAATCAAAATAAAACTCAATTTAATTATAAAGATAAAAATAAGAATATTATAAATAAAACTAATAATAATCAGAAAAAATTTGGAAGCAATAATTTCGTATCAACAAAAACAAATAATTTCCGTTCTTTTGCAAGTGAAGAACTAAATGAAATTGATGTTAAAAATGAGAGAAATTATTCAAATAAAGCAAAATTCGCTCAAAAACACAGCAATTATAATAATGACGAAAAGAAAACATCAAATAAAAGACGTGAAGAATCAAAACGAAATAATATATTTATTGAAGATGAAAATGGTTTTGAAGAAATCAGTTTTGGTTCTAGAAAAAATGTTAAAAAGAAGAAAGAAAATGTTGATAAAAGTAATATTGTAACAATCAAACATGCAGTTTTAACATCAAAAGAAATTACTGTTAAAGATTTTAGTGAAAAAATTGGGAAACCTGTCACAGAAATTGTAAAGAAATTGATGTTATTAGGTATAATGGCAACTATTAATTCAAATATAGATTATGAAACAGCTGAATTAGTTGCAAGTGATTTTGGTATTACTTTAAAATTAAAAATAGATAAGTCATTTGAAGAAAAATTGCTTGAAACTGCTACAAGTGAAGATGATGAAGCAAATCTTGTAAAAAGACCTCCTATTGTTGCTGTTATGGGACATGTCGATCATGGTAAAACGTCACTGCTTGATGCTTTTAGAAAGACTAATGTTGTTGCAGGTGAAGCAGGAGGAATTACCCAAAGTATAGGCGCTTATCAAATTTCATTTAATGGTGAAAAAATTACCTTTATTGATACTCCTGGTCATGCTGCATTCACTCAAATGAGAGCTAGAGGAGCAAAAGCTACAGATATTGCTATTCTTGTGGTTGCTGCAGATGATGGCGTAATGCCACAAACTATTGAAGCAATAAATCATATAAAAGCCGCTGATGTTCCTATAATAGTAGCTATAAATAAAATGGATAAACCAGAAGCAAATCCTGAAAGAATAAAGCAACAACTTGCAGAAAATGGTGTTTTACCAGAAGAATGGGGTGGTGATTCAATATGTGTTCCTATTTCTGCTAAAACTGGAATGGGACTTGATGAATTAAAACAAACAATTCTACTTGTTAGCGAAATGCAAGAATTAAAAGCAAACCCTAATAAAATGGCTACTGCTGTTGTTATAGAAGCACAATTAGATAAAAATAGAGGACCTGTAGCATCTATTATAGTTCAAAATGGGACATTAAAGGTTGGTGATTCTATAATGTCAGGATTGACATATGGAAAAGTTAGGGCAATGTTTAATGATGTTGGAAAACCTGTTAAGTCTGCTGGTCCTTCAACTCCCGTTGAAATTTTAGGATTTAATGATGTTCCTTCGGCTGGTGAAGAAGTTTATGCGGTGGAAGAAACATTATCAAAACAAGTTATACAAGAAAGAATAGATAAGATTAAAAAAGAAAGAAGCACGCAGTCTTCAGGTGTTACATTAGATAATTTTATGAATAGAGTTCACGAAGGAACTTTGAAAAACTTAAATGTAATAGTTAAGGCAGATACAGTTGGTTCTGTGGAGGCATTAAAAGCCGCATTACTTGCAATAAGAAATGAGGAAGCTAAAGTAAATATTGTTCATAGTGGAGCAGGAGCCGTCACTGAAAGTGACGTTATACTTGCTCAAACAACAAATTCAATTATAATTTCATTTAGTCAAAAACTTTCTGGTAAAATAAAAACTTTAGCAGAATCTCAAAAAGTCCAAATAAAAGAATATAATATTATTTACGAAGTTGTAGATGAGATTACTTCTGCAATTACTGGAATGTTAAGTGTAAAATATGAAGAAGTATATATTGGAAGTGCAGAGATAAGAATGGTGTTTAAATTATCTACGGCTGGGAAAGTAGCGGGTTGTTATATAAAAGATGGTAAAGCAGTAAGAAATTCCATTGCTATAGTTAAACGTGGTAATGATGAGATAGGAAAAACCAGTATTGAATCTTTAAAAATTGTTAAAGATGAAAAATCAGAGGTTAATAAAGGGTTTGAATGCGGAATAAAATTAAGAGATAATTTAGATATAAAAGAGGGAGATATTATAGATTTTTACACTAAAGAAGTTGTGAAAAGATAATTATCTCTTCTTTTCTATGAAACTAAAAATAACAAAATTATAAATAAAAAATAAAGGGAGATAATTATGTCAAAAAGAATTGAAAGGGCAAATAGTGAATTACAAAGGTGTATTTCATTGATAATTCATGAAAAGATGAATGATCCTAGAATTAGTCCACTTATTTATATAAGTGAAGTAGAAATAACTCCAGATTTTAAATACTGTAAAGTTAAAATAGCATACGATAATGATTCTAATGAAAAATTAGAAGAAACTATTAAAGTCCTACAAAATTCAGAAGGCTTTATAAAGAGAGAACTTATTAAATTAGTTAATATGCCACAAGTTCCTAAACTAAGTTTTGTAATTGACAAAGGAACGCAATCAACAATTAGAATAAATGAAATTTTAAAAAATTTGAATATACCAAAGGAAGAAAATAAATATGAATAATTCATTAAAGGTAATAAAAAAGGTTATTAAAAAAAGTAAAAAAGTTGCTATTTTTACACATATTGATCCAGATTTTGATGCTTTAGGATCATCAATTGCATTAAAATGCTCTTTACGTTTAATTGGAAAAATGGCAGATGTTTATATTAAAGATAAATTAACATTTAATCAAGAACTTATTTATAAGGATGAGGAAATTTTCAATACAAAGTGTCAATTTAATGAATATGACCTTTTAATATCTGTCGATACTCCATCAATAAGTAGGCTTGGTGACTATGGAGAAGGCTTTTCTTTACATGACAATACAATAGTCGTTGACCATCACGAAAATCGAGGATTAATTGGTAAATATAATTTAGTAAATACAAATTCTAGTTCTTGTGCTGAACTTGTTTTAAAAATTATAAAATCTTGTAAACTTGGCATGAATACTAACATTGCATCGTATATATTTTCTGCAATTTCTGCTGATACAGGTTCATTTCAACATACTAATGTAAATTCTGATACTTTTTTAAATGCGTATGAATTAATAAAATTAGGAGCAAATACAACTTTTATTAATGAAAGGCAATATAAATCTGTTTCTAAAAAAGAAGTAGAATTTAATAAATATTTTTGGAATAATATACAAATAATCAAAAGTTGTGCTTTTTGCTTATTTTCAATTGATACATTAAAACAATTAAAAGGAAGTAAAGCAGATTGTGAAGGCTTTAGTGCACGTTTAAATACACTAAACAAAATAAATTATAGTTTTACAATTGTAGAAGAAAAGAAGGGTATTTATAAAGTTTCTTTACGTTCTAAAGCTGAATTTAATGTTAGATTAATTGCTGAAAAACTGGGTGGAGGCGGTCATGATTGTGCTGCTGGAGCGACAATAAATGCTGGAGATATACAAGAAGCTAAAAATAAAGTATTATCATTAATATTAAAATAATTATAATTAAATTGAAAATTACTTATACTATTATTCATATTTATAAAAATATTAAAATATAAAGGTGAGATATGCAAATTAATGGAATTTTACTTGTGAACAAAGAAAGAGGTATGTCATCTAATACGGTTGTTAATAAAGTAAAGAAAATTTTACAAGCTGAAAAGGCTGGACATTTGGGAACTCTTGATGTTTTAGGAGAAGGTTTATTACCTGTCACTTTAGGGAAGGGAACAAAATTATTTGACTATTTTTTAAAAAAAGATAAAACTTATTTAACTGTATTTAAATTTGGTCAAACAACCTCCACACTAGATTTGGAAGGTGATATAATTGCACAAAATGATGTTGTAGTTACTAAAGAAATGATTGATGAAGTTTTACATAAATTTATAGGAAAAATAAAACAAGTTCCACCTAAATATTCCGCAAAAAAAGTAGAAGGGAAGAGAGCATATCAATTAGCTCGTGAAGGTAAAAGATTAAATTTACCTGCTAATGAAATTACTATTTATTCTATTGAATGTATTAATAAAATGGATTTTAATACTTATACATTTTTGGTTCATTGTTCAAGTGGAACTTATATAAGGTCATTATGTAGAGATTTAGCCGCACAATTTGGAACATTTGGTGTTATGCAATACATACAACGCACAAAATGTGGGGATTTTAGCATAAGAAATTCTTATTCATTAGACCAAATTCAAAAAGGTAATTATAAAATAATAGAATTAGATAAGATTTTTAATAGGAAGAAGAAAATCCAATTAGATGATGAGTCAACTCAAAAATTACTTAATGGATGTATTATTAATACTGATTTAAATAACGGAACTTATAGAGCTTATAATCAAAACCAATTTCTCGGCCTTGTAATAGTAAGAGAAAATAAATTAAAATTTAAATTAAGATTGATATAAAATAAAATATAATTAAATCTAAAAGAACTATATTTAATCTTTGGCTTTATATAAACTTTGGCTTTATATAAACTTTATATATATATTTGATGTTAGTATATTTATGTTAATATTAGTAATATTAGTATTAAAAAATTTATTTGGTGGTGGTGGTTATATAAATTAATTTATGTTTTTATATTAAAATAATGTTGTATAAAAATTATCAGTTAAATAAAAATATATAAAATTAATTATATAAAAATATTTATAATTTGGGAGATTTTATGTGTGTATTATTTGGACCTTCAGGTGTAGGAGATGAATTTTATAACCAAGGTCATAAGTCTATTATTGAGGTTCCTAAATGGATTAAAGAGTATGGACTAGATGCTTATGAATATTCATTTGGTCATGGTTATACTATGTCAAGCGAAAAGGCAAAAGAAGCTGGAAGGTTGTTTAAAGAATATGATGTTAAAGTTTCTTTACATGCTCCTTTTTATATAAATTTTGCTAATCCAAGCGAAGAAATGTATTTAAAAACACAAGGCTATATTTACACTGGAATCAAATTCCTACGTGCTTTTGGTGCGGATAAATTAGTGTTTCATCCTGCATCTTGTGGGAAAGCTTCAAGAGAAGAGGCTTTAAAATTAACCAAAATTAGATTTGAAGAAATGTTTAATAAGATCGAAAATGAAGGATTGCTTGACGGATTGTTTTGTTGCCCTGAAACAATGGGCAAAACGATGCAAATTGGGACTTGGAAAGAAGTAATTGATTTATGTTTGTGCAATAAGCATTTAGTCCCTACTTTTGATTTTGGTCATATAAATTCTATAGAACAAGGCGGGCTGAAATCTAAAGATGATTATAAACGCATTTTTGATTATTGTTTAGAAAAATTAGGTTTTGAGAGAACTAATAACTGTCACATTCACTTTTCTAAAATTCAATTTGGGTTAAAAGGGGAGATTCGACATTTAAATTATGATGATATTACTTATGGACCTGAATTTGATGGCCTTGCCGAAATATTGATTGAATATAAGTTAACACCAAGAGTTATTTGTGAATCAATGTCACAAATGCCACATGACGCATTAATTATGAAAAAAATTTACAATAAAATACTAGACAAATAAAGATTTGTATGCTAAAATAATTTAGATTAAAAAACATAAGGAGAAATAATTATGATATTTGCAGGAGATTTTAGAAAAGGGACCACTTTTGAATATGATGGAGCAGTTTTTTCAGTCGTAGATTTTCAACATGTAAAACCAGGGAAAGGTTCACCTTTTGTCCGAACTAAACTTAAAAATGTTATGACTGGTCAAGTAAGAGAAGTTGTGTTTAACCCATCTGACAAATTCCCAGTTGCTGTTATTGAAAAGAAAGAAATGACTTATTTATATAACGATGGTGAAATTTATTATTTCATGGATGTTGAAACATATGACCAAATACCTCTTAACAAGGAAAGTGTTGAAGATGTTTTAAACTTTGTAAAAGAAAACGAAAATTGCACAATGTATTTCTATAAAGGAAATCCTTTTGCAGTATATGCACCAAATTTTGTTGAACTTGAAATTGTTGACTGTGAACCTGGTATTCAAGGTGATACATCAAAATCTACAACTAAACCAGCAAAAGTAGAAACTGGATATGTTTTACAAGTTCCACTTTTTATCAATATTGGTGATAAAATCAGAATTGATACTAGAGATGGCAGTTATATGGAACGTATTAAATAATAATGCTTAATGATGGATTTATTATAAAGTAATGATTGTTTTTGCAGTCATTATTTTTTTATTTTTTAAATTGGGAATTATACAAAGACGTATATAACACAAGAAAAACAAATGCAAAAAAGATGCTCTTTATTCGTTCAAAAATAAACTTGTTTTTTTTAATTTTTCTATAAATTTCTCTTTTTTATTTAAGAAATTTGTCGAAATTATATAAAAATAAAAATTGCACTTGTTTGCTTGACAAAAAATCGGGGGGGGGTAAAATAGTAATAACAATTTATTTTGTTTTAAAAGGAGGTTTTATGGAGGAAACAAAAGAAATTGAACAAAATAATTCCAATCCTAAAGACAATAAAAAGATGCTTGGAATAGGAATTGGAGTTGCATCAGCACTTGCTATTTTAATTGTTGCACTTTTACTTATTTTTCTATTGCCTAGAGAGCAGAGGTTTAACATAAGTTTGGACTCTTTTATAGAAAATGTTACTTTATCTGGAAATGGCAATTATACGGAATGACAGACAGTAACAATAAAGGCAGAAGATATAGAAGGCTATAGGTTTATAAATTGGACTTTCAATGATGAAATAATAAGTGATGAACAAGAATACGAGTTTACGATATCAGAAGAAACTCAAGGTCAATACATAGCAAATTATGCTGAAATTTTTAACATTACCAGCACACAAAGCACAAATGGTAGTTTTATAATAGATAAAAACGAGGCAATTGAAGGTGAACAAGTAACTTTAAACATAATACCAGAAGAATTTTACTTTATAGATTCTGTTTACTATACGATAGGAGATGAATTAACTCAATATGAAGTTATTGAAACAGATGATAAGTATTCATTTGAAATGCCTATAGGTGATGTTTCTATTAACGTAACATTCCGTGAAGCAATGAATTATAGTGAAGATTATGATATTGCTCCTAGTGGAATACTATCTTCTTACAAAGGTTCTGAAGAAAATTTAGTTATTCCTGAATCTTTCTCAATTAAAGAAGGAGAGATAGTTTATGGATTCACTGTTGAAAGTATGGAACAACTTTTTAATTATACGATATATTTACAAGGAGGACCTTTTATTGTAACTTATAATGGTTCTCAAGACGAAGTTCAATATAGTAATTTTCAATCTTTTGTTCTTTATTTGATAACAATGCAAGAATCAGATATAAATACACTATTCCCAGCAACCTTTAAAATTACAAATCCAGTCGTAAAAAATTTTATAGTTAGGATTGAGGATGAAATAAAGAATTTACCTGATGAAACAAAAGCTGCAATTATTGAAACACAATTTTATTTATCTCTTGCAACTCAAACAAATTTTTCTGTAACTCTCAATAATAATAAAGTTCAATATGACAATTTTGATGCTTTTAGTGAAGATTTAGAACCACTGTTGGATGATAATTCTATTCTTAACCTTCTTCCTATAGAAGTTGAACTTTCAAATACTATTGTAGCACCTACGTTGACTAATACAATAGTTACTTGTGAAGGTGATGATTATCAAATAACAACTATTGATTCTAATGCTTTCAATTTCAATTCAACAATAAAAAGCATAACATTACCAAGCACTATAAATACAATTAATGAAAATGCTTTTTCAGCTTGTTTAAATTTGGAAACAATAGATTTAAGCAATTGCACAAATCTTGAAACAATTAGTGACAGAGCATTTAACTATTGTAGCAATTTAAAAACTGTTATATTGCCTGCGAATCTAGCATCATTTGGACAAAACGTATTCTCTCGTTGTCCATCTATAGAAGAAATTTTAGTTTCTGACGATAGTCAATATTGGACGAGTGAAAATGGTATTTTATATAACAAAGATAAAACACAACTTGTTTTTTATCCAGCAGGAAAAGCAGAAACATCCTTTACTGTTCCAAGCAGCATAACAAGTATAGGCAGTTTTGCATTTGCATACAACACTACTTTAGAATCCGTTGATATGAGCGCATGTTCTAATTTAACACTAATTGATTATGATGCATTCTATAGTTGCTCAAAATTAAACGAAGTCATTTTACCTACGTCTTTAGAAGAAATTGGAAGAATGGCATTTAGTTCTTGTATAAATTTACAGACTCTAGATTTATCATATTGTGATAATTTAACAACAATTGGAGAATATGCTTTCAACGCAAGTGCTATTACATCTTTAGTTATTCCTGAAAGTGTAAATTATATAGGAGTTTGTGCTTTTATGGCTTGTGCTAATATGGAATCAGTGACATTTGAAGATGTAACTGGATGGAATGATAATAATTACGACAACCAACTTACAGCAATTGATGATATTAATCAATATATGCAAACCCAAATTGAGCAAAAAACAGGTGGTTACAGTATATTTAGTGATAGTTATAATTATCCAACATATATTTATTTTGTAAAAATTGTTTAAATTAAAATTAAAACAAACAAAACTCTTTGATTTAAATCAAGGAGTTTTTTTTATGTGCAGATATATTTTACGTATTATTATTAAATTTGAATAAATTGACTTAATTTGTCGTTATAGAATTGATTAATTTTTACTCTCATAAATTATCTCGAGGAGAAATAAAATGTTAGAAAAAATTCTTCCAAATGATTTATTTCATATTCTTGAAAGTAAAGTCAATATCAACTCTATAAATGAAATAAGGTTGAGAGCGGACAAGCCTATTGTTCTTTCTATAGGTGGACAAAGAATATTTTTAGGACAAAATGGAGTAACTGGTAATCTCAATGATGCTTTAAAAGTCAATAAAATCACTATAGAAGATATAATTTTTAGAGCCAGTGAATGCTCGATTTATTCTGTAAATGAACAAATAAAACGAGGTTTTATTGTTACTAAAGGTGGTATTAGGCTTGGTCTTGGGGGAGATTTAATTGAAGAAAACAATGTTATTAAAACAATGACAAATTTTAGTAGCATAAACATTAGAATACCTCATGAAATTAAAAATTGCTCTTTGCCTGTATTTAATTTTCTTTTAGAAGAAGGACATGTTTATAACTCGCTTATTATTTCTCCTCCAGGTGCTGGTAAAACAACCTTTTTAAGAGATTTCATTGTTCAATTATCAGATAGAAATTTTGCATTTAATGTGTTAGTGTTAGATGAAAGAGGGGAACTAGATATAAAAAAGAATGGGTGTTTAGGAAATTTTGTAGATAAAATTTCTTTTGCTAAAAAGAGTATTGGCTTTGAAAATGGTATTCGAGCATTAAGCCCAAATCTTATAGTTACAGATGAAATTGGAAAAGAAGAAGATATAGAGGCTATTTTATATGCTATTCATTGCGGTGTAAACATTATGGCTTCAATACATTGTGACAATATTGATAATCTTCTTCACAAACCTTATTTTAATAAATTAATTGATGAAAAAATTTTTACTCGTTTTGTCTTGCTTTCTATGAGAAATGGACCTGGAACAATAGAGGGAGTTTATAACGAAAATTTTTCTAGGTTAAGAAATTAGGGAGGGATAATGAAGATTTTATTATTGATATTACTTGCATGTATTGCAATTTTAATTGGTTACATTTTTTCAAAAAAATATAAAACTAGATCTAATTTTTTTCTATCGCTTGTTATGTTATGCCAAAAATTTGATGTTGAAATAAATTTTTCTCGTGAGAGGTTGAAAAATATGTTTGATTCTCTTGAAGAAAAACATAAACGTAATCTTTATGGTATTGATAAAAATTTTCTGTCTTATCTTGATAAAGAAACTTCTCTTGATAAAGAATCTCTTTTTAAAAATATCAATTTTCTAAAAAATGATGAAAAAGATGTGATTTTTATGTTTTTCAAAAGTTTAGGGCGTAGTGATGTTGATTCTCAATCTAAAGAAATAAAAAACTACCAAACAAGATTTGAAAGTTTTTCATCAACTGCTAACAATGATAATAAGAAATATGGGGCATTATCAATTAAACTTGGAATAATTGCTGGGTTATTTTTGATAGTCCTATTTATTTAGAGGTGGGCATTTGGAAGTAGAAATTATTTTTAAAATCGCTGCAATAGGATTGTTGACTGCCATTGTTGGTCAAATTTTAAAACAGGCAGGTAAAGATGAAATATCTACTCTTGCTACTATGGCAGGGCTTATTATTGTTTTGATTATGGTTTTAAATTTGATAGCAGACCTTTTTGTAACTCTAAAAACGATATTTAATTTTTAAAGAAGGATTATGGACATTATTTTTAAAATAATTGCAATAGGACTTATTACTTGTATTGCTACGATTATAATAAAACCTATTCGCTCTGATTTTTCAATTATTATTGCTATTGTTGGCGGATTGATAATCATTTTTATGATTGTTAATTATTTGACTGACGTATTTGATTCTTTTAAAAGCATAATAAATCTAACAGGGTTAAACTCTGAATTATATAAGATTTTGTTGAAAATTATAGGAGTTGGTTATCTAATTGAATTTACAGTTGGAATATGCTCGGATACTGGTAATTCTTCACTTGGTGATAAAGTTCTTTTGGGCGGGAAAATTATCATTATGGTTATGGCTCTTCCAATAATAACAACAATTTTACAGATTATTATGGAGCTTTTGCCAACATGAAAAAGAGAAAAATAAATAGATATATTTTTATTTTTATAGCCCTTTTTGTTTTAATGTGTCCAAGTTTAAATTTTAAAGATTGTTCTCTTGCTTTGGATTATAATACATCATATGCACAAAATGAAAATACCAAAGATGATTTAGATCAAACTTTAGACGAAGCCTCTCAAGCAATTGAAGAGGAAATTGGAAAACAATTAGATAATTTGGATTTTTCTTCACTTGATGACATTCTTTTGTCGTTAACAGATTCACAAACTGATGTTTTTGGTGGAAGTAGTTTTATTGATAAATTACAAAAATTATTAAATGGAGAATTTGATAATAATCAAAGTTTATGGACGGGAATTTTATCTATATTTTTTGATAATCTGCTTTCAATTTTACCTACAATGTCACTTATAATTGCAATAGCACTGCTTGGCAGTATGCTTCAAGGCTTAAAACCAAATAATAATGGAAAATCAATATCTAGTTTAATTCATTTTGTAACTTATGGAATTATTGTAGTTTTATTACTTTCTATAGTTGTTAAAATGATTTCTTTAACAACAACTACCTTGCAAAGTGTAAAATCACAAATGGATGCTATTTTTCCAATATTATTAACGCTATTAACCGCTATTGGCGGAACAGTTTCGACTTCTGTATATCAACCAGCAATGGCACTTCTTGCTGGAACTATAATGAATTTATTTACTTATGTTTTACTTCCAATTTTTATATTTTCAATTGTATTTAATATTATTTCAAATCTTTCTACAACTGTTAATCTTGATAAATTTACCTCTTTTTTTGATAGCACCTTTAAATGGATAACAGGTTTAATATTTACTATATTTACAGCATTTTTATCTATACAAGGAATAACTGCAGGGTCTATAGATGGAATTTCATTGCGAACTGCTAAATTTGCTATACGTTCTTATATTCCTATTTTAGGCTCTTATATAAGCGATGGAATGGGTATTATTTTAGCTTCATCAAATTTGATTAAAAACGCGGTCGGTGCAACAGGATTGTTTTTATTACTCGCCACCATAATATCACCTTTAATTGAACTTGTTTTATTTATGCTAATTTTAAAACTTGTTGCTGGCATAATTGAACCTTTAGGAAATAAGCAAATTGCAAATTTTATTGCATCTCTTTCCAAAAGTATGCAATTATTAATAGCTTTAATTGTGGGTATAGCTTTTATTTATTTTATAACTATGGGGCTTGTTATGTGTTCAGCAAATATTATATAAGGAGAAAAGATGCTTAGTGATATTTCTTCATGGATAATGTCTATAGCTGGAATTATATGTATTTCAGTTATAGTTGAATTAATCTTGCCAGAAGGGCAAATGAATAGATATATAAAGGCTATTTTTTCTTTTATTGTAATCCTAGTAATAATTTTACCAATTCCAAAACTTTTAAATTCTAATATAGATTTTTCCAATATTTTTGGCTATGATAACAATTTAAATGTCGATGAGGACTATTTATATCAATTAAATTTAGATAAAGTCAATTCTTATAAAGAAGATATAGAAAAAGAAATTGAAAGTCATGGATATAAAAACGTTTCTATATATATCAATTGTGATATTTTTGAAAATAAAATGGAGTTTAAGTCGATTACTGTCGATTTAACATCTTTAGTCATAACTGAAAATGCAGAGCATAAAGATATAACAAAGATAAAAAAAGATATTACTTCTATTATTTTATCTTTCATTGATTTAGATGAAGAGGAGATTTTATATGACAGTTAATTTCAAAGAGAAGTTTAAATGCTTATATGAACGAATAAAGAAAGTTAAACATATAGAAATTTATTTGGCTGTTGGACTAGCTGTTATTGTAACAATTATTTATTTTGCTTTTGTTAGCACTCCAAATTCATCATCAAATAATAATTCGACAAATGATGACAATGTTAATTTAGAAATTTCGTCATCACAGGAATATGTGAACTATTTAGAAAATAAATTAGAAAGTGTAATAACAAATGTAAAGGGGGTTGGAGAAGTAAATGTAATAATTACACTTGAAAAGGGATTTGAATACATCTATGTAACAGAAGATGAAACACGGACAACTTCAAACGGAACTACAATCACAACATCAACTATTATTTTAGTAGATGGACAACCAGTGCTTCAAGAAGAGATTTATCCAATTATTAAAGGGGTGGTTGTAGTTGCAGAAGGTGCAAGTGATATAAACGTAAAGATGAATATCTTAACAATTGTTCAAACTGTTATTGATATTGATAACTCAAAGATAAATATAATTGTAGGAAATTAAAAGGAGTTAAAAATGAAAAAAAGAACAAAAATAATTATTATTGCTGCTATGGTTTTACTTTTAGGTGTAACAGGCTATTTAAACATTATGCTAAACAATTCAGTGACTAATCAAGGAAATGTAACAACTACTTCTAGTTATTTTCAAACTTATAGAGCCGATAGAGAGTCAACTCGTGACCAAGAAATGCTTTATTATGATGCGATAATTTCAAGTGAATCATCGTCTGATGAAGCGGTTAAAAACGCAGAAGAAGGTAAACTTAATTTAATTGACCAAATGGAAAAAGAACTTGTCGTTGAAGGACTTATAAAAGCAAAAGGGTTTGAAGATTGCGTAGTCACAATATCCGACTCTAATATAAATGCAATTGTTAAGGCTACAAAACTTACATCTAATGAAGTTGCCCAAATTGTATCAATAATTCAATCTCAATTATCAGCAAGTATAGAAAATATCAAAATTATTCCAGTAGAATAATTGCATTTAATTATAATTTTATGCTATAATACAAAAGAGTAGGAGAGTGAAAATGGCTAAAACAAAAACAACTTTGCCTAAAAAAGGAAAGGTTGAAATAGATAGAGATATTCTTTTATCTATTATAAATCTTGCAACTAAAGAAATAAATGGTGTTGAATCATTGACAAACGCATACATCCCGTGGTATAAAAAAATGATTAAACCAAAAAGCGAAGGAGTTGCTATTAAGTTTGATATTAATGGAACGCTCAACGTTGATGTTTACATTAGAGTTTACATTGGTTATAGTGTCCCAGAAATTGCTTATAGAGTTCAAGAAAACATCAAAAATTCGCTTAATTCAATGGTAGGATTAAAACCGGGGAAAATTAATGTTCACGTTTATGGTGTTGCTTGTGATGAGGAAATCCAATGAGAAAAGATGCAAGAGAATTAGCTTTTAAATTAATTTATGAAAGACTTTTCGTTAAAGAAGATTATACTCTTGACGAAGAGTTTTTTGCGTTATTAAAAAAAGATGAGGACAAAACTTTCGCTAGACAAATTTTAAGTGAATTTGAAAAGAACAAAAACGAACTAGATAAAATCATTTCATCAAAGTTAATAGGCTATGAAATATCTCGCGTTTATAAAATTGATTTAGCTTTAATTTATGAAGCATTGACTGAAATATATTATATTCAAACACCGCCACAAGTTGCAGTTAATGAAGTTTTAAATTTAGCAAAAGTTTTTTCTACTGAAAAAAGTAGTAAATTTATAAATGGCGTTCTATCATCTATAATAAACAAGTCTGAAACAGCGAGGTAAGATGGTTGCTATTACAGTAACTCAACTAAATACATACATAAAGCAAATTTTTGATGCAGAAGAATTTCTTCATAATATTTCTGTTGAGGGAGAGATTTTTGGCGTTAGCAGTGCGAGAAATGTCATATATTTTTCATTAAAAGATGAAAACTCAACTTTATCGTGCGTATGCTTTTATCCTAATTTTATAGGTGATATTATTGAAGGTGAAAAAGTTATTGTAACAGGTTCACCTAATTATTATGTAAAGGGCGGAAAACTTAATTTTAATGTGGTTCGTATTGAAAAAGTTGGGCAAGGACAACTTTATGAACAATTTTTAAAATTAAAAAAACAACTTGAAGATGAAGGTTTGTTTGCTCAACAACATAAAAAGACTCTTCCTAAAGAGATAAAAAGGATTGGAGTTATAACATCTAAAGAAGGAGCTGTTATCCAAGATATTAAAAATGTGACTTGGAGAAGAAATCCAACGATTGACATTGTTTTATATAATACTAAAGTTCAAGGAAAGCAGGCTGAAAACGAAATAGCACATGCTATAGAAGTAATGGGGAATTATGATAAAATTGATGTTATAATAGTTGCACGTGGAGGTGGCTCTTTAGAAGATTTATGGGCCTATAATACAGAGATTGTTGCTAGAGCAACATATAATTGTCCAAAACCTATAATTTCAGCAGTAGGACATGAAACCGACTTTACAATTATTGATTTTGTAAGCGACTTAAGGGCTCCTACACCGTCGGCAGCAGCAGAATTATTAACATATAATCTTAACGATAAAAAGATGGAAATGTATGGACTTTTTGAATCTTTTGTTAAAACTTGTAGTAATTATACAAGATCAAATCAGATGAAAATTGAGCAAATATGCAATAATTTTGCTTATAATGTTGAAAGATTTTTGATAAATAAACAAAATAAAATTACACAAATAAAAACGTATTTTCTTAATAATTCAATTAATTTTATAAATCAAAAATATTATGATATGGGAATATTAGAAAATAACTTAAAAAATAATAATCCTAGTGTGATATTTAATAAAGGATATGTAAAAATAGAACAGCACCAAAAAACCATTAAAACGAAATCAGAAGTTGATTTTAACGAAGAATTAAGCATTTTGTTTAAAGATGGTGTTGTTCAGGCAAAACCTAAAATTAAGGAGAATAACAATGAGAATTAGTAAATTAGTTGGAGAAAGAATAAAAGAAACTCCAAATTCTGCAACAGCTAGAAGTCATAGCCTTTTATTACGTGCAGGCTTTATTAAACAAGTTAGTAATGGTATTTTTACATTTTTACCACCTGCACAAAGAGTAAATTTAAAGATGCAAAATATTATTCGAGAAGAAATGAATAAAATAGACGGACAAGAAGTTTTAATGCCTGTTGTAATGCCTAAAGAAATTTGGGAAAAATCAGGAAGATATTTTTCTATTGGCAATGAAATGGTGCGTTTTAAAGATAGAAATGATCATGATATGCTTTTAGGAATGACGCATGAAGAAGCAGCAGTTCATACTTGTTTAAATGTTTTAAAAAGTTATGACCAATTACCTGTTATGATTTATCAATTTCAAACAAAGTTTAGAGATGAGGCAAGACCACGTGCTGGACTTTTAAGGGTTCGTGAATTTACTATGAAAGACGGGTATTCTTTTCATTCATCTCAAGAAGATTTAAACAAGTATTATCAAAAAGTATATGAAGCATATTTTAGAATATTTAAAAGATTAGGAATGAAAAATCTTATTGCGGTAAAATCTGATAGTGGAATGATGGGGGGTGATATTGCTGACGAATTTCAACTCCTTGTTGATGCTGGAGAAGATGATATTGTAATGTGTCCACATTGTGACTATAAAGCAAATATGGAAGTAGCAACTTCAAATCTAGAACAAATCAATTTTAAAGATGAACCTTTAGAGGAAATTTTTACAGGTTCTGCAAAAACAATAGATGAGGTATGTGATTATCTAAAAATAAAGCCTTGTCAAACTATAAAGGCTGTTTGTTATGCAGTTATAAATAGTGATGAATTGGTTATTTGTTTCATCAGGGGTGATAAAGAAATAAACGAACCAAAATTAAAGAAACTTTTATCAAAGGAAGTTGTGATAACAGATTTAACAGGAACTGAACTTGTTAAAGGCAATATTGGTTGCAAAGACTTAAATATTAAAAACGCAATAATATTATATGATAATTCTTTAAAAGGTCTTTGCGGTTTAGTAACTGGAGCAAATAAGGAAGGATTTCATATCAAAGGTGTAAACATGGCTAGAGATATTAAGCCGGAAAATTACTATGATATTGCAAAGGTTTCAGAAGGCGAAAAATGTCCTATTTGTAATCAACCTTTAGAAATAAAAAAGGGAATAGAAGTAGGAAATATTTTTCAACTTGGCACAAAATATACTCTTCCTATGGAAATGAAAATCCACACTCAAGATGGAAGTGAAATCAATCCTATAATGGGATGTTATGGTATTGGGGTTGGCAGATGTCTTGCTTCAGTTGTCGAAGAAAGTTCTGACGAAAAAGGAATTATCTGGCCTATGTCAATAGCACCATGGCAAATTTATTTATGTCCTTTAAGAATGGATGATGAAAAAATAAAAGCAGAAGCGGAAAACTTATACCAAACTCTATCTCAAGATTTTGAAGTTTTATATGATGATAGAAATGTTTCGGCTGGAATTAAATTTGCAGATAGTGAATTGATGGGTATTCCAATTAGAGTAGTAATTAGTCCAAGAAGTCTTGAAAATAATCAAGCAGAGATAACAATAAGAAAAACTGGAGAAAAAACATTTGTAGAGTTAGAAAATTTAAAATACAAATTAAATGAAATTATTAAAAGTTTGAGTTAAGTTGAGGGGATTATGGAAGAAAATATATCATATGAGCAAGCATCTAATAGACTTGCTGAAATTATTGTTATTTTAGAAGAAAACAATGTTTCTTTAAATGAAGCAAATTTATTATTTGATGAAGGTAAAAAATTAATTGAGATTTGTTATAAAAGTCTTGATGGAGCAAAAGGAAAACTTACAGAAATTAGAGAAACATTAAATAAACTAACAGAAGAATAAATATAATTAAAAATTTTATTAGTTTACTTTATATATTAAGTTTTGTTTATATAAATTAAAAATCATAGACGACTAGATATAATCATATATTATGTTGTGAATAAATATAAGGTTAAGATATGCAAAGTAAAAGGGAATAAATATAGATGGGCTTTTAGAATGTTTTTTATAGCTATAAGTTTATCTTTATTTTTTGGGTTTATAAGTCAAACATTATTAACAAATATGGGTATAGTTATAGCCACTCTAGGAATAAGTGTTTTTATATTTTTTTCTGTAATTTTTGATATGATAGGTATTGCCGCTGCTTCCGCTGATATAGAAGTATTTGAAAAATGGAAAAAAGAAAATGTCACAGGTGCAGATTTAGGTGTCAGGCTATGTAATAATTCCGAAAAAGTTTGTTCATTTTGTGCAGACGTAGTTGGTGATATTTGTAGCACATTATGCGGAGCAGGTGGTGCTTGTATAGTTGTTGCTTTGACAAGTGACTTAACAAATAATAAAATTATTATACTCATTTCAATTTCAGTTTCAGCTCTTATAGCTGGTATTACTATTTTTTTTAAAGCATTAATGAAAGAGAGGGCTTTAAAAAACTCAAATAAAATTATTTTAAAACTTGCAAAATTTTTAAATTTTTTTGTTAATTAAAAATAATTCAAAAAAGAGAAATGCCTATTATATTTTTGAAAAATAAAGATTGAGTCAACTTTTTTAAAAAAAAATTAAAAAAATAATTGACAAATAAATAAAATTATGATATTATATACGCATGAAAGTAGAAGTTCCACTTCTCGCCAGTCGATTTTAAATCAGATTTGGTAAAAACTTAATTTATTTAATTAGTTTTTTTGGTGGAATTTTGTGCTTCCACCAAATTTTTATTTAAAAGGGGATTATAACTATTTTTAAGGAACTTTTAATAAACGAAGAGATTAACGCATCTCAAGTTCGTTTAATTGATGAAAATGGAGAACAACTTGGTATTGTATCTAGAGAAGAGGCTTTATCTAAAGCAGAAGAAAAATCACTTGACCTTGTCTTAATGTCAGCAGGAACAAATCCTCCTGTTTGTAGATTATTGGATTATGGTAAGTTTAAATATGATGCTTTAAAAAAAGATAAAGAAATTAAAAAAGCCCAAAAGATTATTGAAACTAAAGAAGTTCGTTTATCTATGACAATAGAGGAGCATGACATTGCTTATCGTGTTTCTAGTGCAACAAAATTCTTAAAAGAAGGTAATAAAGTTAAAGTTACTTTAAGAATGAAAGGAAGAGAACAAGCATACGTAAAAAAAGCCATAGAAATCGTAAAATTGTTTTGTTCTAGATTGGAAGAAGTCGGAACAATAGATAAAGAACCCGAATTATTAGGAAGAAATATCTTTGTAGTTATAAGTCCAAAGAAAACGAAATAAAAGGAGAAGAATTATGCCAAAACAAAAAACACATAGTGGATGCAAGAAACGTTTCCGCTTAACAGCAAATGGTCAAGTTAAGTTTGCAAGACCTGGAAAAGGTCACTTTTTGACTAAAAAATCACAATCAAATAAAAGAAAATTAAGAAAGGGATCATATATTTCTGGAAAAAATACTCAAAACATTAAATCCCTTTTGGCTAAATAGGAGGAATTATGAGAATTAAAAGAGCAGTAAACGCAGTTAAAAAACGTCGTTCAATCCTTAAAAGTGCAAAAGGATACAGAGGAGCAAAATCAAAATTATATAGAAGCGCTAAAGAACAAGTTTTGAGAAGTGGTCAATATTCTTATGTTGGAAGAAAATTAAAGAAAAGAAATTTTAGAGCATTATGGATTACAAGAATAAATGCTGGATGCAGACAAAATGGAATTTCTTATTCTAAATTTATTGCAGGATTGAAAAGTAAGGGAATTGAACTTAATAGAAAAGTTCTTGCAGACATGGCTGTAAGAGAACCTGAAGCTTTTGCTTCTTTAGTAGGACAAGTTAAATAATTATGTTAGAGCGTGCAAGTGCATCTCTAATAAAAGATTTAAAAAAGCAAAAACGTGAAAATAGTTCTTTGCTTTTTTTAGATAATATGAAAATTATTAAAGATGCAATAAATTATGGTTTAAAACCTTTGTATATATTTGTTGATGATGAAAAACTCAATATATGGGGTGATGGAGAAAAAGTTTTAAAGGTTGATAGAAAAACTATAGAACAACTTTCAGACTCAAAAACACCACAGGGAGTATTATGTATTGCAGAATACATACCAAATATAGTAAAGAAGCCTCAAACAAATTTTTTAGTTATTGATAAATTACAAGACCCGGGTAATGTTGGAACATTGATAAGAACGGCTTTAGCTTGCGGTTTTGATAATATTTTTTTAGTTGATTCTGTCAGAATAAATAATTCAAAATTAATAAGGAGTTCTGTAGGAACAATTTTTCAAGCATATGTTATGGAAATATCAACCGAAGATTTTATATTAAAATTTAAAGAATGGGATTTAAGTTTAATAAAAGCAGATATGAAGGGAGAAAATATTTTTAATTTTACATATGATGGAATTGTTGGTTTAGTTATTGGCAATGAGGGACAAGGGGTATCAAAAGAAATCTCTCAATTATGTAAATATAATATATCTATTCCTATGAAAGATAAAGTTGAAAGTCTTAATGCTTCTATTTCTGGAGCAATTATAATGTATCAATTAGCGAAAAACAATTTTTAAAATTACAATTCTTTAATAATTAAGTAAAATAAACAAATATTAAATAATTATAATTAAGATAATTTGACAATCAGTTGAAAAATCATATATAATAATAAACGAAATATAAATAGAAATAATCAATGTAAATTATTAAATAAAAGGAGAGTTTTATATGTCAGGACATTCAAAATGGCACAATATACAAGCAAGAAAAGGAAAAAGTGATGCTCAAAGAGGAAAAATATTCACTAAAATTGGTAGAGAGATTGCTGTTGTTGTTAAAAATGGGGGTGCTGACCCTGTTTCAAACCCAAAGTTAAGAGATGTTATAGCAAAGGCTAAACAAAATAATATGCCAAATGATTCTATTGAAAGAAGTATAAAAAAAGCAGCAGGTGAACTTTCTGGAGTAAATTATGAAAGTTGCACTTATGAAGGTTATGGACAAGGAGGCTCTGCTGTCATAGTTGAATGCTTAACAGACAATAAAAATAGAACCGCTGGAGATGTTCGACATTCATTTGATAAGTTTGGAGGCTCACTTGGTTCTAATGGATGCGTAAGTTATCTCTTCCAAAGAAAAGGTATTGTTGAAGTTGAAAAAAATGAGAAAATAGATGCAGATACATTAATGTTGACGGCTTTAGATTTAGATGCTGTTGATGTTGTTGAATATGATGATATTTTTGAGGTAATTACACAAGCAAATGAACATAGTAAAGTAAGCGAGGGACTTGAAAAAGAAGGATATACAATTTTAAACGCTGAAACAAGATTGCTTCCTGATAGTTATGTAGATTTAGATGACGATAAACTTACAAAATTTAATAGAATGATTGAAGCTTTAGAAGATTTAGATGATGTTCAAGAAGTATATCATAATGTTAACGTTCCAGAAGAAGAATAATGCTTAAATTTTGTTTATATTGCAATAAAATATAGGCAAAAAGTTTTTTATTATCTTTTAAAAATGACTTTCACGATTAGGAAATAATATTAAAATTATACTACATATTGACGAATAAACATTTTTATGATAAAATAAAATTAAGGAGTCTTCTATGATAAAAGAAAAGGGGGTTTTAACAGAGGTCACAAATAAAGATTTAAAGTTATTGCAAAAAAATCCTGCTGAATTTTTGGAAAGGGGTCACTGAAATCGGAGAAGGTGCATTTATTGGTTGTTCAAATTTAAAAACTATAAATTTACCAGATGGAATAACAAAGATAGGAAATAATGCATTTATGAATTGTGAAACTTTAGAAAAAATAGAATTGCCAAAAGGGATTACAGAAATTAGAGAGTATGCATTTAATGATTGTTCAAATTTAAAAGAAATAAAAGTGCCACAAAGTGTGAAAAGTATAAGAAATGGGGCTTTCAATAACTGTAAAAGTTTAGAAAGAATAGAATTGCCAGATGGAATTGAAGAAATAAGAAGAAATCAAGAAATTTAATCCGAAATTATGGAAAAAATTGACTGACCAAATATACCAAAATATAAAAAAATCAACAAGTGTAGTTAATCTCAAAGATTTATTTACATTAGCAAGAAACGTTGGTATATTTGACGAAGAAAGAATGATGACAATAAAGAATGGACAGGGGAAAGACATTCAAGTCCATGTTAATGAACTAGCATTTAACTTTTTACAAAAGTTTACAAAAGACGTTCCAATGAATGCAATGCACATATATTTAAGTAGTATGCAGGCAAAAGGTATAAACGAAGAATTTATCAAGTTTATATCAAATAAGGTAAATTATGATGAAATCATATCAAAATTGGAAACTAACGACAGCATATTAACCAATATATACAACTGGTTTATTGAAAGAGGTGCTTTAGAAAATTTGACAGGTATAGAAAGAGATGACAATTTGACAAATACTCCAACAAGCGAGAAAAATAGATATAAAGTGAGAACATATGAAGCGGGTGAAAGCGGAGTTGATAAAACAAGATGGAAAGCGCCAACAGTTGAACTTATTATCAAAGAATTGACTGATAGAAAATTCTTTGGGATAACAACACCTAGAGAAAGAGATATAGCAGAAGATTTGGGTCAAGTAACAGATTATCAACAAAAGCACTTTGAAAAGGCGGTCGAGATTGATAAAGAAAGAGAAGAAAGAAAGGTTCCAGACTTTATAGTAGGAAAGCACATAGGACAAAAACGCACACAAGCATATATGGAGTATGCAGAAAAAACTAAAGATATTAAAGGGCAAATATTAGAAGAAGCGGGAGAGATTATAAATAATCAAGTAGACATATCAAATAAAATCTTCACTTATGACACACTTGCAAAGAGTGATATAGCAAACTTTTCAATAGGCTTTATGACAAGTTGTTGTGCAAGACTATATGGAGCAGGGGCGAGAGCGATGAGAGCATCAATCTTGCATAAAGATATGCAACCTCTTGTTATTCGAAATGATAAAGACGAGATTATTGCTTATTCAATTTTGTATATTAATCGAAAGGAAGGTTATGCAGTCCTAAATAATATTGAGGTTAATAGAAGATATGAAGGACAAGAAGAACAACTAAAAATCATCTATGAAAAGATGAGAAGAGGAGCCATAGAAAATATTGAAGAATACAATAAGACAACAAAAGTTCCAATAACAAAGTTAAATTGTGGAATTTCGCCAAATTGGACAGCAGTAAATGAATATATTAAGAAAAATCCTCAAAGTTCAATTTTGAAAGCACCAAACTTTGATGACTTTAAATACGCAGGTTCAGGAACTTGGAGCGGAGATTGGCACAAAGGTCAATGGACCATTTGGGAAGATAACGAGATGGAAAAATAAGAATAAGAACATTTTTCATAAAATATCTTGAAAAACAAATAATAATATGATACAATAAATAAAAGAAATATAGGAGATAACATATGAGAAGAGATTATTTTAATGGTTTTGATGCATATTCAAAATGGGAAGCTGAAAAAGAAGAGGAAGAATATCAAAGATTTTTAGAGGCTCAAGAAGAAAATAATAAATCTGAACAAAATAATGATGGCATTGTTAAAAATCCAGAACAAGTTACGCCATCAACTACTACTCAGTTATATGAAAAAGATGGACAATTAAGTTTCTTTCCTGTAATTGAAAAACAAAAGAAAAGATCTAATAAAGTAGTAAAAAACGAAGACGAGGAACGAGAACTTTAATATAATTAATCACATATCTTATAAAATAAAAGCAGTTTGAAATAAAATAATCAAAGGTTTTATTTGACTGTTTTTTATTTATGTTGTAAAATATTACTATGGTAATTTTAGGAATAGATCCTGGTTATGCTATAATTGGTTATGGTGTTATAGATACAGAAAAGCAAGATAAAGTTATAGATTATGGTGCAATAATTACTCCAAAAGAGGACCCAATGCCTATAAGGCTTGAAGCTATTGATTCTAGCCTTAAATTTTTATTTGAAAAATATAAACCAGATGCTGTTGCTATAGAAGAACTATTTTACTTTAAAAATCAAAAAACAGTGATTCAAGTTGCTCAAGCCAGAGGAGTTATTGTTCTTGCCTGTCAAAAATATTGTGGTAATCTATATGAATACACTCCATTACAAATAAAACAGGCACTAACTGGCCAAGGACGAGCGGAAAAGGCACAAGTTCAATATATGGTTAAAGCAATTTTAGGATTAGACGAAATTCCAAAACCAGATGATGCGGCTGATGCTTTGGCTGTTGCAATATGTCATAGTCAGACTAGTCCAATGCTTAATCCAAATAAAATTATATAAACGAGGTATTAAATGATTTCATTTTTAATAGGTATAATAGAAAATAAGTTTGAAAATTCTCTTGAATTAAATGTCAACGGTGTAGGATTTGTAATGATGGTTTCCGCAAATACAATTTCCTCTTTACCTTTAACTGGAGAAACAGTAAAAATTTATACATATATGGCTGTTCGAGAAGATGATATTTCCTTATATGGTTTTTCCTCTTTAGAAGAAAGAGATATTTTTTTGAAATTAATTACAGTGAGTGGCGTTGGCCCAAAACTTGCTATTGGAATATTATCTGGTCTAAAGTTATCTGATTTAGTTCTTTCAATTATTAAAGAAGATGTAAAACTTTTATCTAATATTAAAGGACTCGGGAAAAAGACCGCTGAAAGAATATGTCTTGAACTTAAAGGGAAATTTAATCCTTTAACTATAGAAGATAATAGCATTTTTGACATTGAATATGATGAAGATGCTGTTCAAATGGCTACTGATACTTTAATTAGCCTTGGAATAAACAAAAATGAAGCTTATAATCTAGCAAGGGCTAATGCAACTAAAGAAGCAACTGCTGAAGAAATTATTTCTAAAGCTTTAAGGGGGTATAAAGGGTAATGGAAGGAAGCGAAAGATTTATTACAAGCACAAAAAACCTTACTGATGCTGAAATCGAGAATTCTTTAAGACCTACATCTTTTGACGAATATATTGGTCAAACAAAAGTAAAAGAATCATTATCGGTTTATATTAAGGCTGCAAAATCAAGAAAAGAAAGTCTTGATCATGTTTTGCTGTATGGGCCACCTGGACTTGGCAAAACAACGCTATCTCATATTATTGCAAATGAACTTGGTGCACAGTTTAAAGTTACATCTGGTCCAGCAATTGAGCATGCTGCTGACCTCGCCGCAATTTTAACCAATCTTAATCAAAATGATGTGTTGTTTATTGATGAAATTCATAGATTAAACAAATCAGTAGAAGAAATATTATATCCAGCAATGGAGGATTTTGCTCTAGATTTTATCGTCGGAAAAGGACCATCTGCTAGAAATATGAGATTAAAAATAAAACCTTTTACTTTAATAGGGGCTACAACTCGTGCTGGAATGCTTACAAATCCTTTGAGAGATAGATTTGGTGTAATATGTAGGTTAGAATTATATTCAACTGAAGAATTGCAGGTTATAATAAATCGTTCTGCAAATATACTAGGTGTAAAGATTGATGATGAGGCAAGTAAAGAGATTGCTAAACGTTCACGTGGAACTCCTAGAATAGCAAATAGATTGTTAAAAAGAGTTAGAGATTATGCTCAAGTGTTAGGTGAAGGTCATGTAACTAAATCAATAGCAGATAAAACACTGCAAATAATGGAGATTGATGAATTAGGACTTGACACAATAGATAGAAAAATAATGCTGTCTATAATTAATAAGTTTGGTGGTGGACCAGTAGGTTTAGATACTTTATCTGCAACAATAAGCGAAGATGCGTCAACTATTGAAGATGTTTATGAGCCATATTTACTACAACTCGGTTTTATTTCAAGAACTCCACGTGGAAGAGTTGCACTTGAACCTGCATATAAACATTTTAATATAGAATATAATTTATAAAATCAATATTTCATAATATGAATTTACGACTATAAATTTTATATATAATTAAAAAATTTATTTCTAGAAATTTTACGATTTCCAAAAATTATTAAAATAAGATTATAATAATAAAGAAAGGAATATAAATGAGTAACATTGAAAATAAAGACTTAACTTTAAAAAGTAGTTATAACTATTATCTGCCAGAGGAACTTATAGCACAAACTCCTGTAGAACCAAGAGATTCTTCTAGGCTTTTAGTTTATAATAGAAAAAATGATACAATTGAACACAAACATTTTTATAACATAACAGATTCTTTGCAAAAAGGTGATGTTTTAGTTATTAATAATACAAGAGTTTTGCCTGCAAGATTATTTGGTTATAAGGATACTGGAGCAAAAATAGAAATACTTTTGCAAAAAAGAATAAATTTAACAAATTGGGAAGTAATTGCAAAACCTTTTAAAAGATTAAAAGAGGGGACAATTATTACTTTTAATCAAAATCTTTCATGTGAAATTTTAAGCAAAAAAGATTATGGCAGTTGCACAATAAAATTTAATTATAAAGGTGTATTTGAGCAACATTTAAGTGAAATAGGTCAAGTTCCATTACCACCTTATATTCACGAAAAATTAAAAGATAAAGAAAGATATCAAACGGTTTATTCTAAAATAGAGGGCTCATCTGCTGCACCAACTGCTGGCTTACACTTTACAAGTGAACTTTTAAATAAACTAAAAGAAAAAGGTGTAGAAATAATCGAAGTTTTATTACACGTAGGACTAGGAACTTTTAGGCCTGTAAAAGAAGAGAATATTTTAAATCATGAAATGCATAGTGAATATATAGAAATGAGCGAAGAGAATGCTAAAAAGATTAATGATGCTAAAAAAGAGGGAAGAAGAATAATAGCAGTTGGGACAACCTCGGTTAGAGTTTTAGAAAGTTGTGCAGATAAAAAGAACCATGTTATAGCAAAAAAGGGAGAAACAAATATTTTTATTTATCCATCATATGAATTTAAAGTTGTTGATGCTCTTATCACAAATTTTCATTTACCAGAAAGCACCTTAATTATGTTAATTTCAGCCTTTACTGGATATGACCAAACTATGAAAATTTATAACAAAGCAGTTGAAGAAAAATATCGATTTTTTTCTTTTGGTGATGCTATGCTTATATTGTGAAACTTACATAAAAATTATGTATGCAATGAATAATCATCTTTATAGTATGTTGTATGTTAGACATAATACTAAATATATTAAAAGGAGTAATTTTTAATTCTATGGAAAATTTTAAATTTGAAATTATTAAAGAATGTTCTAAAACAGGTGCTAGAGCAGGATTATTACATACTCCTCACGGAGATATCGAAACTCCTATTTTTATGCCTGTAGGAACACAAGCAACAGTTAAGGGATTAAAACCAGAAGACTTAAATTCTATTGGTGCACAAATCATTTTGTCAAATACATATCATCTTTTTTTACGACCAGGTCATGAAATAGTCAAGCAAGCCGGCGGATTACACAAGTTCATGAATTGGAATAAACCTATTTTGACAGATAGCGGAGGATTTCAAGTCTTTTCTTTATCAAAATTAAGAAAAATTTCAGATGAAGGCATTGAATTCCGTTCTCATTTAAGCGGTGAGAAACATTTTATAACACCTGAAAGAGATATGGAAATTCAAGAAGCATTAGGTGCTGATATTATAATGGCATTTGATCAATGCACAGAAGCAGGTTGTTCATATAATAAAGCTGAAGAGGCAAGGCGTGTTACAAAAATTTGGCTTGAAAGATGTTTTAAACATCATACCACTCAAAATCAAATGCTTTTCCCTATAGTTCAAGGAAATATTTTTAAAGATTTGAGAAAAAAATGTGTTGAAGATTGTATTCCATATGCCAAATGTGGTATTGCTATAGGAGGTCTTTCAGTAGGTGAAGAAAAACCTGTAATGTATGATATTCTTGACTTTTTACACCCATTATTACCTCACGACCAGCCACGTTATTTAATGGGAGTTGGCTCACCAGATTGTCTTGTAGAAGGTTATGCAAGAGGAGTTGATATGATGGATTGCGTTCTTCCTACACGAATAGCCAGAAATGGAACATGCTTTACTAAAAAAGGTAAAATGGTTATCAAAAATGCAATTTATAAAGATGATTTTAGACCTATAGAGGATGATTGTGATTGTTATACTTGTCAACACTATACTAGAGCATATATTAGACACCTTATAAATGCGGGAGAAATGTTGGGGGCCATTTTACTTTCAATTCACAACTTAAGAAATTTAATTAGACTTGCACATGATTGCAGAGAGGCTATTTTAGGCGATTATTTTCCAGAGTTTAAAGAAGAATATTTAAAAAATTACGATTTATCTAAATCAACTTTTTAAATTATATTTTAAATTATATTGCTGAAATGTTTTATATAAATAATAGTTTCAATAAAAATGAAACTATTTTTTTATTATCTTTTAAATTCTTTTAAATTATTTGACTTTAGTTTAAGTTTTAATATATACTTTTTATGGTTAAGGAATAACCAAATTAAAAGGGGATTACAAATGAGCAGTATAAGTTTAATGTGCGATACTGCTGCTGTTGTAGCCGGAGTTGTAAGCGGAGTTATAGCTCTTGTATTAGGAGTTGTAGTTGGAGCTTTAGTCTATAAATTTTTAGTCAACAAAAAAATTGATAAAAGTAAAACAAATGCTGTGAAAATTATAGAAGAGGCATACGCAGAAGCAAAAAGCATAAAAAAGGAATCAATTTTAGAAGCCAAAGAAGAGGCTCAAAAAATTCGTGATGAGGTTAACTCTGAAGCAAAAGAACGTCGAGGTGAAATACAAAAACAAGAAGAGCGTTTAAGTGTTAGAGAGGAGTATATCACAAAAAAAGAACAGTTTTTAGACACAAAATCAGAACAATTAGAAAATGAAAAATCTTCTTTAGAAGACGAAAAACTTAAATTAGATGAAAAAATTAAACAACAAGAAGAAATTAAACAACAAATGCTTGATAAACTAGAAACAATTTCTGGTTTAACAAGAAAAGAAGCAAAAGATATTTTGATTGAAAACGTTACAGAAGAAGCAAAAAAAGATGCAGGTGTTTTAGTTAAAAAAATTGAAGATGAAGCTAAAGAAAATGCAGATAAAATAGCTAGAGATATTGTAACAAATGCTATTCAAAAATGCGCAACTGATTTATCATCTGAAACAACTGTGACTTCTGTTGCATTACCTAATGATGAAATGAAAGGTAGAATAATTGGACGTGAAGGTCGAAATATTAGGGCTATTGAAAGTGCTACTGGCGTTGAATTAATTGTAGATGATACACCAGAAACAATAACTATTTCAAGTTTTGACCCAATAAGACGAGAGATAGCAAGATTAAGTCTTGAAAAACTTATTATAGATGGACGAATTCATCCTGCAAGAATTGAAGATTTAGTTGAGAAATCTACTAAAGAAGTTGAAAGAGAAATTAAAGAAGCTGGTGAAAATGCTTGTAATGATGTTGGTATTTACAACTTAAATAGCGAACTTGTAAAAGTTCTAGGTAGATTAAAATATCGCACAAGTTATGGTCAAAATTGTTTAAAACATAGCATAGAAACAAGCATTATTGCAGGTTTAATTGCTACAGAATTAGGAGCAAATGTTAACATAGCTAAAAGAGGCGGGTTACTTCATGATATTGGAAAGGCTTTAGACCATGAAATCGAGGGGACTCATGTTAAAATAGGTGTAGATTTAACTAGAAAATATAAAGAATCAGAAGAAGTGATTCATTGTATTGAAGCTCACCATGGTGATGTTCCATTCCAATCAGTAGAAGCAGTCATTGTTCAAGTAGCAGACGCAATTTCAAGTTCTCGACCTGGTGCTAGAAGGGAAAGTTTTGAAAATTATATTAAAAGATTGCAACAACTTGAAGAAATTTGCAATGATTTTAAAGGCGTTGAAAAATCCTATGCTATACAAGCTGGACGTGAAGTTCGTATAATGGTTAAGCCTGAAGAGGTTAGCGATGGTGATGCAATTTTCCTTGTAAAAGATATAACAAAACGAATTGAAAATGAAATGCAATATCCTGGTCAAATTAAAGTTGTAGTAATTCGCGAAAATAGATTTACCGATGTTGCTAAATAAAATATTTAAATTCATAAAAACATACTATAATTTCTTAATTAGTATGTTTTTTATTTTGATTTTATATTTTTGTATTTATCATATTTTACTTTTTAATTAATACAATATAATATGGATTTCTTTATTGATTTTTTAAAAAATAATTTTGAAAATTGCATTTGGCTAGCCGTAATTTTAGTTTCTATGTGTCCTTTGCTAGAAAGTAAAATAGCCATCCCATTAGCAATGAATACTGCTATTTGGGGAAGCGGAGCGTTTCAACCTATAACCGCTTTATTAATTGCTTTTATAGGGAATATAATTCCTTGTTATGCAATTTTATTAATTAGTAGAAAAATGAAAAATAAAACAGCTGGATTTTTAACAAGCAATTTCATAAATAAATATAGCAGAAAAAGTTTCGAGATTGAAAATAAATATTCAAACATAAAAAAATATTTAGCATTAACTGGATTTGTTGCTGTTCCATTGCCTTTAACGGGCATTTGGTCGGGTAGTTTAATAGCAGGACTTACAAATTTAAATATAAATTATTGTTTAATCTCAATTATTGCGGGAGCATTTATTTCAGCTTCAGCAATAACACTATTATGCACTATATTTTCAAATTCTACGATGGAAATTCTTATGATATCAATAATTATAATTATAGCATTTTTAATTATTGATTTAATATTTTCTTTTAAATCAAAAATAAAAAAAATAAGGTCTAAATAATGTTGTCTGTTTAGACAAAATATAGACCTTATTTTAATTTAACATATTAATCTATTTCCAATATTTTACTATTATAAATCTTTTCATATAATATCTTATTGGAACTAAAATTATGACCATAACTAAAGGCAAAATCAAAGATGTTGAATATAAAGCAAAATTCGTAGTATTTAATCCACAGATGAAATTTAAAGCTATAATACATGCACATACTAATCCAAAATAAAGCCAAATTTGCCATTGAGGCAACATTTGAGAAGGTAACCAACTTTTATATTTCTTATAATTATAAAATTTATAACCAATATCAATTAACAACAAAGCAGGAAGAAGTATGTAAAGGAAATTGCAATTTTGATTAATTTGATTTGTTCCATTTAATATTAAAAATATAATTGTAGAAAAAACACATGACAAGACAAACGATATAATGCTATTATAAAGGTAAAGTTTATTTGTGTTATGTTCTCTTTTTTCAGCAGGCTTTTTATAAGCATTAAAAGATATATTTTGAGCTTTATAGTAATCTTTTAAATCATTATAATCGTATAATGCATCATCTCTTATTTCTTCACTTAAATTATCTTTTGTTCTAGAATAAAGTTTTGATAAAATTTCTTTATGA
>CALWCW010000014.1 GCA_944376495.1 uncultured Clostridia bacterium
TTATTACAATAACGAACGAATAATACTTAAATTAAAAATGAGTCCGGTAAAATACCGAACTCAAAATATAGCAATATAATTATTAAATTTTTGTCCAACTTTTGGGGTGCACCCCATATTTTGCACATTATTTTTTTATTATTTTTTTAATAAAATAATTTTTATTTAAATTATTTTTATTATTAAATATTTAATTTTTAATTGTTAATTTTTTATTATTTTTCAATTATTTTATAAATTTTATTTATTAATTTTTTAGAGAAATAGAGGACAAGATATGTCATAAATGAAAAAGTTAGAAGATATATTAATAGAGGAGAACTTTAAAGGGTTCAAATAAAAGTCGTAAGAATGGAGCGATAATGCAAGTTTTGTTTTTATTAATACTTGGAATAGTTCAGGGCTTATGTGAGTTTTTGCCTATCTCTTCTAGTGGGCATTTGGTTTTGCTATCTAATTTGTTTGGCATAGAAGATTCTTTATTTGTAAGCATAATCTTGCATATGGCAACTTTACTTGCAATTTTGATTGTGTTTAGAAAAGATGTTTTTCACCTGATTCGTCACCCATTTTCAAAAGAAACGATGAGCATAGTTGTCGCCACCATCCCAACTTGCTTGATAGTTTTAGTTTTAATGCCGATTATTGACAATTCATTCTCTGGGAGTTATCTTTGGATTTGTTTTTTGATAAGTGCAATACTTTTACTTTGGACTGAATATTATAGTAAAAGAAAAAGGGAAACAACAGAGATGACTTATAAGCAGGCGGTGATTATGGGTATAGCGCAAGGACTCGCAGTTTTTCCAGGTATATCAAGGTCAGGGACAACCATTTCTGCAGGAATGCTTTCTGGAACAGATAAAAGTAAATGTGCAAAATTTTCTTTTCTTATGGGCATTCCCATTATTATTCTTTCAATGCTTTTAGAAATTATTAAAATTTTTGTTTATAAAGAAACCATATCAGTCAACATTCCAGGACTATTACTTGCCTTTATCAGTGCCTTTTTAATAGGAATTGTTTCAATAAAACTTATGATGAAACTGACAGAAAAAAGTAATTTCAAATGGTTTAGTTTATATTTATTAGTCATTGCTATCATCACAATGATTGTTTGTTAAGATGATTGTTTGTTAAAAGGAATAGAGAGTGAGAGATTTTTATTTTAAATCAATAAATCAAACATTGCAAGAACTTGGCTCTAAAAAAGAGGGCTTGACTTCTTTGCAAGCAAAGGAGCGGGAGTCAACTTCATATGCTGAAACAAATTATATAAAAAAGCAGAGCATTATTATCAAGTTCTTTGAACAATTCTTTGACCTTATGATAATTATTCTTTTGATAGCAAGTGCTGTGTCTATCGTAATTGGACTTGTCCAAAAATCAAGCAGTGAACTTATTGACGGATGCATCATTTTATTTATAGTAATTATGAATGCTGTATTTGGTGTTGTGCAAGAATATAAAGCAGAAAAATCTTTGGAAGCACTTGGAAAATTGACCCAACCAGAAGCCTATGTTTATCGAGATAATATGCTCAAGAAGATTAACACTAAAGATTTGGTTCTTGGCGATGTCATCCTCTTGGAAGCAGGAAGTATTTTGCCCGCAGATGTGCGATTAATTGAGGCCCATGCTTTAAAGATAGACGAGGCATCACTGACAGGCGAAAGTCACGCAATAGAAAAAGATGCAACTATTATATGCAAAGAAAAAGCAGTTTTAGGCGAACGAAAAAATATGGCATTTAAAGGAACTATTGTCACTTGTGGTCGTGGGCTTGGAGTAGTAACTGCTCTTGGAGATGATACAGAACTTGGCAAAATTGCAAAGGTTATAAAAGACAATCAAAAAGAATTGACTCCACTTCAAAAAAGCATAAAAGACGTTGGAAAGGTGTTGACTTATCTTGTTCTTGCTATTGCTATTGTAACTTTTATTATAGAAATTTGCATATCTCCTTTAAATATTATGGACGCATTTTTGACTAGTGTTGCAATCTCTGTCGCAGCCATTCCTGAAAGTATGCCTGCGGTTATAACCATAATAATGAGTTTAGGTGTTGCTCGGCTTGCAAAGCAAAGGGCAATTGTAAAACGTATGCACTCTATTGAAACTTTGGGTTGTTGTGATGTTATATGTTCGGACAAGACGGGGACTATAACACAAAACAAAATGACAATAAGTGCAATTTATAGCAATAGCAAGTTGAAAAAAGATAATATTACAATAGATAGTTTTGACCAAATGCTAATGCTTGGAGCTGTGCTATGTAATGATACTCAAAAGCAAAACAAAAAGATTGTTGGTGACCCTACCGAAGTGGCTTTAACTGAATTTGGACTTAAAAAGGGTTACGATAAAGAAAAATTGTCCGCACTTTATCCTAGGCTTGAAGAAATCCCTTTTGATAGCAACAGAAAATTAATGTCGGTGCTTGTAAAAGATAACACGCAAAAGGTTATGTTTGTAAAAGGGGCAATAGATAATATTCTGTCATCTTGCAATAGAATTTTACTCAATGGCAGAATATGTGAACTTTCCGAACAAGACCGAATAAATATTATGACCGCAAATGACACGATGTCAAAAAACGCATTAAGAGTTTTGGGAGTTGCCTATAAGATAAATAATGACGAAAAAGATTTTAAAGAGAATAATCTTGTCTTTTTAGGTCTTTTCGGAATGATTGACCCGCCAAGAAAAGAGATTAAAAATGCAGTTAAAAAATGCAAGAAGGCGGGCATGCGTCCTGTGATGATAACTGGAGATTATAGCCAAACAGCCTTTGCAATAGCGAAAGAAATCGGACTTGCTGACAATATTTCGCAGGTTATGACAGGAAGTGAAATTTCCTCTTTGAGTGATGAAGAACTTGACAAATGTATTGAGAATTATAATGTCTTTGCTAGGGTAAGCCCTGAAGATAAAGTTCGCATTGTTGAGGCCTTAAAAAAGAGAGGGCATATTGTTGCTATGACGGGTGACGGAGTGAATGATGCACCAAGTCTTAAGAAGGCAAATATTGGAATTGGTATGGGACAAAGCGGAACAGATGTTGCAAAAGAAGTGTCAGATCTTATAATTACAGATGATAATTTTGCGACAATAGTAGTTGCTGTCGAAGAAGGAAGAAAGATTTATCAAAACATTCAAAAAACAGTTAAATTTTTGTTTTCTGCAAATCTTGCTGAACTTCTCTCACTTTTCTTTGTGACGATTATTTATCCTGCATATGTCTTTCTATTCCCTGTCCAAATTCTATTTGTAAATTTGATAACAGACTCTTTACCCGCAATTGCTCTTGGAACCGAAAAGCCCGAATATGATTTAATGGAGCATCCACCTAGAGATTCAAAGAAAGGACTATTCTCTGACGGAATAGGAGTTTCAATTGTAGTGCTAGGGCTTGTTCAAACGATTTTAGTTGTGCTTGCCTATGTAATCGGAATAAATAGTTTTAACGAACCAATTGCAATAACTATGAGTTTCTATACTCTGAATATTATTCAAATGTTCTATTTGGCTTCTATGAGAACAAATGCAATTATATTTAAGTCAAAACCTTTAAGTAATAAATTTTTCTTAATTGCTGTTGCTTTCTGTTTTGTTTTGATTGCACTATTTGCCTTCACTCCGCTTCGAACATTACTAAATCTTGAAAGCCTTAATTTAATGCAGTGGGGAATAATATTTGCCTTATCTTTCCTAATGCTTGTGATTAGTGAAATTTATAAATTTTTTGAAAAACGCATACTAAAAAGAAAAAATAAAAAATAATAAAAAATTTAAATAATATTTAAAAAATATTAAAAAATTATTAAATATAAAAAATATTTTAATAATAATTAAAAAAAATAATAAAATTAAAAATAAATTAAAATATATTAAAAATAAAATATTATCAACATAAAAGATCAAACCTTATTTTTGTTTGGTCTTTTTAATGTTATGAAAATTTTTTAGGAATAGTTATCAATCATCAAGATTTTTAAATATCGGGTCTGCGAAAAACTCTTCTAACGTCAAATTTAATGTTGAACATATTTGATAAATAGTGTCTGTGCTAACTCTTTTTTTACGAATATTTATGACATCGTTGATGGTTGTTCTAGGAATACCACCATGTTTAAATAAATAATATTGAGTAAGATTCCTTTCTTTTAATAGACTCTCAACCCTTTTCCCTATTGCTTCTACTAATTTCATAAATTCTCCTTAAGCCAGTTCGCTATATAGAATTATAAAATTATTAAAAAAATATTTAGTTCGCCATACGGAACGCTTTACATTTTAGTTCTTAAAATGATATAATATAGTTCGCCGGATGGGATTATTATGGAAAGAAGGATGATTTTTAAAACAGTTTGCTTTATAGGTCATAGAAATGTGAAACTTGGAGAGCAAAAGATTGAAAGTTTAAAAAGATTAATTGAAAAACTAATTGTAAATGAAAGTGTTCATATATTTTTATTTGGTAGTCGCAGTAATTTCGATTTTATCTGTCACAAAATTGTTACAGAACTTAAAGAAAAATATTCTTTTATTCAGAGAAAATGTTATACTTGCAGGAATGAAACTTGCACATTAGAAAGAGAGAAAAAACATTTGGAAAAGGTATATAGTAATTTTTTTAAAAAAGATATACACTTATTAGGGGTAGAAGAAGAGGTTGAATTTAAAAACAAGTGGTCTGCTGGCAGGGCAAGTTATATAGAAAGAAATCAAGCAATGATCAATGATAGTGATTTGTGTATATTCTATTTTGATGAGAATTATAGTCCGAATATGCGTAAATATTCTAAACATAGTTTAAGCTATCAGCCAAATTCTGGGACTGCATTAGCATACGAATATGCTAATAAAAAGAATAAAAAAATTATCAATATATTTACATTATTTAATTGTAGTTTAGAAAATTATGTTGACGAATGATTAGATTGTAAAGCCCTCATTTTTCAGTGAGAAATTTTATGAATATGTTTTGATGAAAGAAAGTTTTATGATAAAATGTTAGTATGGATTTAACAAGTGTAGTTTGTGAAAGTTCTGATTTTAAAGGGCTTTGTCAAGAAGTGCAAAATAACAGTATATCAAAATCTATTCTTTTGTTTTCAAAAGATGTCCTTTATTCAACTCATTTTGCGAAATGTTTGGCAGTAGCAATCTTTAATAATGGACATTTTATAGAAAATGAACATTTTGCAAAGGTTTCGACAGAAACTCATCCAGACCAAAAAACTTATCCTAAAAAAGATAAATTACTTGTCAGTGACAGTGAAGAAATTGTTATGGAAAGTTATATAAAGCCTATTTTTGCAGATAAAAAAGTTTTTATCATAAAAAGCATAGACAATTCGATGGATAGTGCTCAAAACAAACTATTAAAAATTCTTGAAGAACCTCCTGAAAATGTTTATTTTATTTTGACTTGTGCAAATTCAAATTTAGTCCTGCCAACAATTAAATAAAGATGCAATAAAATAGAACTAAACAAACTTGACAAACAAAGTATTGAAAAATTATTAAAAGGGACTTATAATTTGTCGATTATATCAGGAATTTGTCAGGGGCAGATTGTAAGAGCATTAGAACTTAAAAATAATGAAGATTTAGATGACATTTTTAATCTTTCGTTTTCCATTTTAAAGGACATGAAGTCAAGCAAGCAGGTGCTTCAATATTCAAACAAAATTTTTGAATTCAAAAAAGACCTAAATTTAATTTTTGAAATCGTGAGTTTGCTTTTAGAAGATTTGCTATTTTTTAAAGCAGATAAAATTTCATATATGAGATTTAAAGATAATATAAAAGATTTTGAAGGAATATTGCAAGATTATACAATAAAAGCAATTTGCGAAATTCGAAAACTAATTGATAGAGCAAATAAAGAACTATCTTTTAATGGCAACCCAACATTAATAGTAGAAAATTTACTTATGAATATTTTGGAGGTTAAATATATATGCAAGTAGAAGTTGTTACTGTAAAATTTAATAAAGGAAACCATGGTTATTCTTTTAGTCCTAATGGCTTTGACCTTCACTTAAATGATAAGGTGATTGTTGAAACTGATAAAGGTAAAGATATTGCAAAGGTTACTAAAGAGATTGAATTGGTTGATAGTGAAAATCTGCTAGAGCCACTCAAAAATGTCATCAAAATTGCCGATGAAAATGATTTGAAACTAGCAGAGCAAAGTTATGAAAGGGCAGAGAAACTCCTTCCAGAAGTTAAAGAGATGGTTCAAAGTGAAAATCTTGACATGAAAGTTATTTCGGTCGAAAGCAACTATAATTTTTCAAGACTTACGATAAACTTTACATCTGAAAATAGGGTTGATTTTAGACAACTTGTAAAAAAACTCGCTGAAAAATATAAAACAAGAATAGAATTGCGTCAAATAGGTCCAAGAGATACTACAAGGTTGCTGGGCGGATATGGACCTTGTGGCAGAGAATGTTGCTGTGCATTGGGATTTGGTATCAACGACCATGTTTCAATTAAAATGGCTAAAAACCAAGACTTGAGTTTAAATCCAAATAGTATAAGTGGACTTTGCGGGAAACTTTTATGCTGCCTTGCCTATGAAAATCCTTATTATGTGGAAATTTTAAAAATTATGCCTAAAGTAAATTCAATAGTTAAAACTCCAGACGGCGAGGGTAAAGTGATGTTTAACGACCTATTAAAGAAAACAGTATCTGTTAAATTTCAAACAGAATCAACAAGTGAGATAAAAGAATATAACCTTGAGGAAATTCAATTTGAAAAACAAAAGGAGAAAAAGTAATGGTAAAACTTGATAAAGATGAACGAATTGAGGATTTGCAATGTAAAAATTTAAGAATTATTCAAAACAAAAATCTTTATACATTCACATCAGATGCGGTTATTCTTGCAAACTTTATAAAACTTAAGAAAAATGAGAAATGTGCTGAAATTGGAACGGGCTGTGGCGTAATTCCTATTTTGCTGTCGGCTAAAACAGAACTAGATAAAGTGGTTGCGTTTGAAATACAAGAAGAGATGGCAAGGCTTGCTGAAAAAAATGTGATGCTCAATAACCTTGAAGAGAAAATTCAAATAATAAGTGATGATGTCCGAAACTATAAACAACATGTTCCCGGAGAATCTTTTGATGTTGTTTTTTCAAATCCTCCATATATGAAAAGGCATGAAGGATTAAAGGGAGACAGCAGAGCAGTTGCAAGACATGAAATATCTCTTCCTATTGAAGATTTGTGCAAGACTGCTTTTGGACTTTTGAAATTTGGCGGAAGATTTTATGTTGTTTTTTCAGCAGAAAGAAGTTGTGAACTTATTGAGTGTCTTATACATTATAATTTAGAACCTAAACGAATGTTTTTTACAGAAAATGGCAAGGGGAAAATTGTCCTTGTAGTTATTGAAGCGGTAAAAGGAGGAAAACATGGAGTTGAAGTTCTCCCTCAACTTACCACTAATGATTTAAGCGGAGATTACTTGGAGATTTTGCAGACAAAACAATTCTTAAGAAATTCAAAAATTTAAAATTGACTATTGATTTTTTAATTAATGTGTAATATAATTAAGTTATAAATAAAGAGGTTGTTTATGCTTGATAAAAAAAGATGCGATAATTTAATTTTAAATACACTTGAATCTTTAAAATCAAAAATTGAAAATATATATGAGAAATATGGTTCTAAAAAAAATATATTAAAGAAGAAACTCAATCCATATATTCAAAAAACAAATTTAGTTATTGATAAAAATGACCCAAATAATACATATAATCAATTGATTTCATATATAGATAAAGAAATAAAAAAATATTATATGATTAATTCTGGCAGTATTGACCACAATATAGCAACAAATTTGCTGATATTTTTAGAAATTTCACAATTTAAAAGTTATTTTGTCATTAATAAGAATTATAAAGATATAGTAAAGGAACTAATAGAACATAAATATGACTATATTGAAGACTTTGTTGAAAATACGAATACAAACTCCGCAACAAAATCTCTTATGAAAAATCTCCTTGAAAATCCAATTAAAATTATTGATATTGATAAAAGTGAAATAAGCAAGAACACAATTTTGCAAAAATTCATATTTGAATTAATCGCAAAAGAAAGTGAAAGAGCAGCACTAAATCAGAATGAGAGAATGTTAAAATATTATAGACAAATAAAGTCAAATATAAGAGAAATGTTGAAAGTTAAAACGAAAACAAATTTTAGTTTCTTGCCTGAAGATGAAAAATTTTAATAAATGGAGAGTACTATGAAATGTATTGGAATCATATGGACACCAGCATATAAACTTAAAGATGAAATTACTAAAAATATTTCATCAAAATGTAGAATTTTGACTTCTTTTTCTCTTCCCCTCAATAATGTTGAAGAATTTGTAAATAATCTTTATAAGTGTGAAAACATGGAGCAGTGGAAGATAGATAAAAAATTATTACACATGAATGCAACAAATGAAAGTAGAGTTAAGATATTTGTTTTAGATATCGACACCACATCAGTTTATTTTCACCCATTTAAGAAAAAGAATGTTTTTTATAATATTGAATCGTTAAAAGAAGATATTAGAGATAAATATAAAGATAGAGTTTTGGACTATTATTTTGATATTATTTTTCATTTAACAGATTCTCAAATTGAATTTAATAAAACTATGACGTTTTTAAAATCATATATAAAAAAGAATTATCAAGGATGCCAAGACTTAATTGACAAACTTGAATCGGTTGAAAAAGATGATTTTGATTATGAAGAAGAAAATGAATAATTTTAAAAAATCTATGATTAAAATTCATAGATTTTTTATTGTTTTATAATTTTATCAAGTTCTCTTTTAAATTTAATTTCGGGATTTTTTGCCCATAACTTATCTATATCTTCCTTTAGAGGTTTTTGAAGTGATGTATTTAAGATTTTTATAATATCATCAGAAGATTGTGCAAAATAAACCCCTTGTTTAAATGATTTTAAAGTGTATTCCACGTCAGCTATATTATTTTCGTTTATTATTATTATAGTAGGAATTGCAAATGCAAGGCCTTCAAATATTGCTGTGCTAAATACACCTATTTGAACATCTGTAAATTTTTGAAATTTATAAATTTCTTCATTCACATTTTTTAATTGCTTTATATTACACTTATTTAAGCATTCGTAATTCTTATTAATTTCTTGAGGATGAAATCGATAGAGAATTTGAAATGAGTTCTTATCTATTTTTTCATTAACCTCTGAAGCGAGTTTACTTAAGTAATTGCCTATAACTGTTTGAGAAATAAAAAGTATATTCTTTTTTTTGTTTGACATTTCTATAGGAAATGAGTAATTTGTTTTTAGTTTTTTATTTAAAAATAGATTCCCAGTAAATAATACATTTTCTTTTTTATAACGTAAATTTTTTAAATAAACTTGTTTTTCACCAAATGAAAAAAGAAAATCAGGCTTAATTAACCAATTCTCGTTTTTATTTGCCATTTGGTTGACAGGATAATCTTTAAAAAATGTGCCGTGCTGAACTTCTATTGTTTTTATTTTTCGTTCTCTTAAAATATAAACAAGTATTACTTTAGCTGGGAAAGCACGATAATAAATGACTGCACATCTTGGGTCTATCTTATCAATTATTTTTTCATAATCTTTTTTTGATAATAAACAATAAAGAAAATTGTCTATATAAAATTGTAAATGACATGATAAATCTATATTAAATTTTTCAAATATTATATTTAATATTTGCTTTATTTCCAACACTATTTTTTTATATTTCAATTTATGAAAAAATTTAAAATTTTTAATTTTGTATAATGTCTTTATTTCGATAAGGTCTAAATATTTAATATTTTCACTCATTTCATTTAAAGTATGAGCATCTTTGCTTTTGCTAAAACATGCCCAACTAGGTTGTTCAATAGTAATAGTTTTATATTTATCCTTAACTAAGTTTTCAAATTCATCTGTATAAACAGATTCATATTTATCACCTTGTAAAATACGGCGATGGTCGGTAATAAATAAAATATCGGACTTATCTTTTTTGGTAAAAATATAACGATTTTTAAAGTTCTTATAAATTTTAAAATCCTTTTTACATGGTGTAAATATATCGCAAACAAAATCAGCGCTTTTATCCATAGAAGATAAATCGTTTATAATATATTCTCTAATTAATTGATAAATTTTGAGTCCCAAAAATTCTTTTTGAGCTAGTTTATGCTTGTTTTCAAAATCAATCATTTCCTCTATATTAAACATTACTCTTTACCTTTAAACTCATTAATATAATTTTTAAAGTATTCATAGGAAGGATTGATTGAAGGAACAACTTCGTTATTTTTAATCATTTGCTCAAATTCATTGAAACTTACTAATTTGACGGCATTTACTTCATCATTTTGTAATGTTAATTTGTTAATGTCAATTTTTGTTTCAACTAAAAATATATCCACAATATCTCTTACTCTTGTGTAGCTACCAACATAAGTAATTTCATCGTCACTAACATTTAAGCCTAATTCTTCTAAACATTCTCTTTTGCATGCTTGCAAGCTTGATTCATCTTTTTCTACTCCGCCAGCTGTTTGCGACCATAATCCAGGGAATTTTTTTGTTGTAAAAATACGTTGTTGGATTAACATTTTATCTTCGTTTAAAATCCAAATATGAACTGATATTCGGTATTCACCAGGTTGAACATCGTGCCTGTCTTTGACTATGTTTGTGTTTTCTCTTCTTTTATTAAATATATTAACTAATTCCATTTTACCCTCCATTTTGTTAATAAAATTTAAAATTTTTTCATCGCTTATCTTAAAAATATCTTTATTTATAGGTGTGGCCAATTCGGCTCTTAAAGGAAAAGGCATTTCTCTAGTATTGTTTATACAATTATTACATAAAGATTTACCTAGATTATTTTCCAGTTGCATTAATCGCAATCGTTTTATATAATTATTATTCCAAGCCGTTTTTAAATCTTCTTTTTTTAGATCGCTATATGCTAAATAATTATTAAAATCAGTGCAACATGCAGTTAAATATCCCTCTTTCGTTACTATGAAATTTTTGAATGTATAATAACACGGAAGAATCCTTTTGGATTGAATGTTATCAGTTGCAGAATCATTACATAATAATTCAGGAATTTCTGGCATCATTCCACTTTGATTGCGAACATTAACTACAATTATATTATCACACATATTTTTAAAAAAATTTTTAATAGTGAGATGATCAACGTTTGTATATTTTGTTGCAATATAAGATACATAAACTTTTAAATTTAAATTATCAATCTTTTTATGCAAGTATATTTCTTTTAAATTTTCAATAACTTTATCAAATACATCTACATTATGAACATTATAATAAGTATTTTTATCAATAGCATTTATAGAGAATTTTATACTATCTAATCCATTATCATATAAATTTTTAATATTATTATAATTCGCAAGGATTCCGTTGGTTGTTATGTATATATAATTATAACCAATTTTTTTTGCATAATTAATAAAATTAGGTAAATCTTTATTCAGTAGGGGTTCGCCTGTAGTATAAAATCCAACTTCACGAGTCCCCAAGTCATAAGCTTGCTTTAATATGGAAAAGCAAAAATTTTTATTTATAAATCCCTTTTTTCTTGTCATTTTACTATTGGCACAAAAAATACAATTACTATTACATAAATTTGTTATTTCAATTAGTATAGTCTTTGGATATTCTATACATTCTGCATTTAAACCTTGATTTTTATTAAAAATTTTATTTATTCTTTGATTTATTTCCATTCCTTTAATAACCTTTTATACCGTTTTATAATATGTGGTTCATAATCTTCTAAATTGTTTTTTTTAAACCAATTAATTGAGTAATCAGTTTTTAAATTTATCATACGCTCATCAAAAGTTACAGGAATACGTTTAATTTTAAAATATAATGCACAGGCCATACGATGAGTTCCTTCAAAAAGCATAAATTCATTGTTAATAATGATGGGATGTTTTTCGTTAAATCCTTCTTTTTGAAAACTATTTATTATTTTTATAAAGCGTGCTTTGTTATAAGCTCTATAATTTGGAACCTTTGGGTTATTCAAAACTCTAATTTTTTGCATTTTGTTATATAGTTCAAAGCCAAAATCATTTTCGCCAAAATAGTTTTCAATTGCAAGGAGTTTGATAATTACATCTGAAGCATTCAAATTATTTTTCATTGAATGTTTTAATAGCCATAATGTATCAATATAAAATTGTATTTCTTTGTTGTTTGATATATCTAATAAAGCATCATTATATGTTTTCATAAATTATTATGCCTTTTATTTAGTAAAATTTGTTCTATTATTAACCAATCTGAAGGTTCATCTATTTCAAAATACGATTCATCGCTCATAATATATGTCCCAATTCTCCCATAGAGTCGGCATTTACCTTTATATAAATTTTCTCGAGAGATTATATAAATTGAGCCATTTTCTGCAAGAACTCCATCCCAATCCTGCCTGCGAGGTCGTTTTCTTATGTCATGATTTATCTCTTTAATACTTCCATCAGGCATTCGTTGCCAATAAAATCTTTTTTGAACAACTGTGGAAACTATGCTATCAAATTTAGGAAATTCTTGAATGCAGCCATCTATATCTTGCGTTGTAATTAATGGATTTGTGCATTGAATTAAAATTAAATTTTTGAAATTTCTTACTTTTTCACAAAAATCAAATTCTACATCTTCTGTGGTTGCAGTATCTACTGAACATTCTTTAGATCTGTTTACTATACAAATTTTTTCGTGATTGATTTTGTTATAATTTAAAACTACATCTTTTATTTCCTGTGAATCTGTCGAAACATAAACTTTAGAAACATTTTTACAATTGACAGCGGCATCAAGTGCCCAATATATTAAAGGTTGACCTGCTATTTCTTTAATATTTTTTAATTTTATAGATTTACTTCCGCCCCTAGCAGGGATGAGCACCACATATTCATTTACCATTTTAACTTCTCCAAATTTTCTTTTTCGACTTCTAATATATCTTGTTCTTTAAAAGTCAGAGCATGATAAGTATTATCTAAATCCTCCAATAAATTTTTAACCTCCAGAGGTTCTAAAGCGGCTTTGTGATCAGTTCCTTTTTGATTTCTATTTAATGTAAAATGTCTTTCAATATATGTTGCCCCTAATGTATAAGCGATATTATCAAAAAGAGTTCCCAAATGGTGACCAGAAAAACCAATTGCATTAATTTTTTCACCATAAAGTTTTTTTATTTTTGTTATTTCCAGCAAGTGTAAATCTTTTGGCATAACGGGATAACTAGAAGTACATACATATAAAACTAAATCTTTGGCTCTATTTTTTTTATCAAAAAGATTTACAATTTTTTCAATATTTTTTTCACTTGTCATGCCCGTTGATAGGTGTATTAATTTATTAAAATTATCACAAACATAATTTAATAAGGAGATGTTAGAATTACTACAAGATGGTAATTTTATAAAATCTGGCGAAATGGATAAGATGTCTTTACAAGAAGGAATATCAAAAACAGAACAGGAATATAGCATATTTTTACTGTGAATGTAGTCTATCAATATTTTGTGGTCATCAAGGGAAAATTCTAATTTCTGACGATGCTCTTTATATGTTCTACCAAATGAATTTGCTTGATTTGGATGTGGACTATAATATATATTTGGCTTATGTTTAGCCCAAGATTCAATATTTCGTTTTTGAAATTTAACAATGTTTACTCCGCAATCACAAGCGGAATCAATCATATCTAATGCATTTTGAAGGATTCCTTGATGGTTGCAACACATTTCTAATATTAATTCACACTTTTTATAATTCATAAACATATTTTACTAAAATCATAAAATATTGTCAAGAAAATATAAGGGAATAATGTGGGGTTAAAAATAAATTGCTTTTAATTTATTATTTTATAAGAACCTAACTAAAAATCAATTGGAAATTATATTTTTGTTTATTTCTTATTTTTCTATTTTAGATTTTTTCTTCGTTAAATTATATTGAATATTTATAAATAATATAAGTTTTTTGGTCATTTAAACCAAATTTAAGTTACAAAAACAAATGTATTTGCATTTTATTTTGTCTTGTGCTATAATATATAAAGAAGGCGCAGTATTCTAGTCATTTTTTACACTTTAGGAAGATGAAGTAATGGCATCGACGGGCATATCTGTGAAGTTTCTGGTGCTTGCCTTGGTTGCCCAAATTGGGGCATGTGCTGGAAGTTAAGATTTTTGGGCAGGTTATAACGGCATATAACTGGCGACCCAATTATCGTGGAGACCCAAAAGGGTGAAAAGTCACTCTCTGGGAAGAACCTGCATTGCGGTAAAAGTCGTGTGCAGTGTAGCCTATCTTGAGTGGACATATGGGAATTAAGTATCAACGTGGAAGTTTTCTTGGCCGAGAAAATTTTCGCCTGCTTATGAAACTATGCCTGCAAAACAGAAGAATAAAGTGTAAAAGTGTTAAGGAAAACTTCTAGACTGTTACTTTTTGTAGGCAGGGGAAGGATTATAGTGTGTTCTGAGTGGCGATTCGGTGTTATGTTCTGCTTAAAAGGAAACTGCTATTGCGGTGACGCAAAGTGCGGAAATGGGAAATCCGACCGAACCTATGACACAAGGTTTACTTACCTTGTTGCCTTCTTATAGAGCCTATTAAAAGGCTCTATATTTTTGATAATGAATTAATTTATTATGAAAATAATTCTTAATTTATTATTTTTAAAATTATAAAATTTATTAAAAATTTGTTAAAAATTTATAAAAAAATATTTTAAAAATATAAAAAATAAAATTAAATAAATTAATTTAAATTGAAAATAAATAAATTTTAATTGAATATAATTAATAAAAATTATTAAAAAAAGGAGAAAAAATGGACAACCCGAAAAAGAAAAATAATAAAAAGACATCAACGTTTTCAGTTTGGCTAAAGAGGCCTTTGATTGTTTTAGTAGTTTCCTTTTGTTTATCAATGGCTTTTGGTATTTTAAGTGAAATTGCTCTTACTGGT
>CALWCW010000015.1 GCA_944376495.1 uncultured Clostridia bacterium
AACAAGTTCAAGCATATTTTCAATAGTTGGAACAAGTTTAGCAAGATTTACATAGTAGTCTTGACCATAGTTTAAAGCAATCTCTTTGTATTCAATTGTTTCAAGTTTAGCCTCTATTCCAAATCCATTAAATTCTAATGATTGAATTTCATTTTTAACTGAATAAATTGAAATTGTTCCAATATCTTTTATTTCAATTAAAAGTTTATCATCAACTATATCTAATTTTTCAAGTATGCTAAAGTCAAGTGATGTTAAGTCAAATCCCGAACTTTCAATGCCAAGAGATGCCATAATATTATTAAGATTTCCATCTTTTATATTTGAAACAATATCAACAATCATATTTAAATCAAAGTCAATATTAAATTTAGCGAGTAAATTATTTAAAAGTGGTAAATCATCAATAGAATATTTTGCATAAATATTGCCAAACTCAATATAGATGATGTTGTCAAGCATAAAAAGATTTAGTTTTGTATCTAAAATTTCACTATTTAAAGCAAAGTCAAATGTTGAAGTGTCAATAAACAAATCAGCCACAAAATCTTGAGAATTATATTTTATAGTTGTTTTAAATCCAAGAGTTTGTTTGTTTAAAAGGTTGATTAAATCGTCACTATAATCTAAAAGAGTTGTTATATTAATATAATCTTGAGGCAATTTTTCGTCAACCAAAATTTCTTCAGGGTATTGCAAATCACCGCTAATTTCAAGTGACATATTATCACTTATTGATACTTTTGGAAGTGAAAGACTCAAAACGTTATAATTTTCATCGCAAAGGATTGATAAGTTCCCAACAACAGGTAGAGCAATATTTAAAGTAATTGTTTTATCATCATTTTTTATTTCTTCTATATTAGAGAAAAGACCTAGAATTGAATTTAAATCTAAACTATTTAAATCTAGACCTCCAAGATTTAAGTCAATATTTAAAAGTTCAAGTAGGGTGGTGACACTCGACATCAGATTTGATGTTTTAATGACAAACTTATTATTGAATGCTTCAACGAAAAGGTTGCCATTCTGATAAGAAATCGTTAGGTCTATTTTTTGTTCGTCTAATTTGACTGAAATATCACCATTTGCTTTAATATTGCTAAAGCCGTTAGAAATATCAATCCCACCATTGACAACTATATCTATAGTTTGTTCGCCATTTTCAATAAATGCATTCAAGTTTAAATTGATATAATCTTCACTTGATATATTTTCCACAATTTTGTTTATTTGAGCAGGAATAGTACTTTCTGCATTTCCGCCTTGATTTGTTTGAACACTAGCATTATACATAGATAAATTTATCACACCATAAGCACTAGCTAGTGAGACGACTAAATATAATAATGAATAGGAAAGATATTTTAAAATCTTTTTCATATTAATTCCTTTTTTATGACTTTTGAAATATTTTTATTACGTAAAATTTAAAATTTTTAATTAAAGGTTTTAATTTATTTTTTTTAATTAAATTTTTTCTATTATTAAATAAAGAAAAATTTGTATTTTGTTTTATAAATTAAACTGGAAAGGTTACATCACAATTATAAGTGAATTCGGTTTTTAATCGTCCAGAACAAGTCACTTTCATACCAAAAGCAACAGCGCTATATCTTTCAGAAACATCAATACTAATTAAATTCCAATTTTCATCAATGACTATTGTTTGAGTGATTTTTTGAAATTCTGGATATGCACTAAGTCCTCCGGTTCGTCTAACCTGTTTTGCATAGTTTATAACGCTCAACACTGGGTCAAGTTCTAATGTGAAAGAGTAAAGTCCTGTTGCTTCTTCATATATAATTTCACTTTCAGAAAGCACAGTTCCTGTCGCTCCATCTTGACTAGATGAAACTAAATAAGGTTGAATTACACTTGGTAAACTTCCTGCTTCTTCTTGATAAGAAGTTAAGTCAAGCGTTCGGTCTAGATTCCATGTTGCGCTTGTGCTAGTTATGTTTGTTCCGCTATAAATGGATATATTATTTGCTCCAACTGTATAACTATCACAAATTGCCACCGACATCATACCTTGAGAGATGCTTTCAAACGTGTATTTGGTTCCATCATATCTTTTTGAACTATAAACTGATTGTTCTATTCCCAAGGTATTTACATAACCATTCCCAATTCCTATAAAAGAATTTGCTAAAGTTGCATTATACTGGGCAATAACAAAGTTATCAGTAGGGGATAAATTTGCTGGAGTAATCCCTTGTTCTTTTGCGACTGTTACAAAATTTGGGCATTCGCTTTCATTTAAGTTAAACAGTCTATTTAAAGTTAAATATGGATTTTGAATATAATCGTTTGGATCGTATTGTGAGTAATCGACATTACTTCTCAAAGCAGTATTAAAATACCACACTCCCAGTCCGCTACCTGTGAAAATTCCTAAAATAAGTAAGACGACAAGAGTTTGCAGTTTCTTTGCAAGAGTTTTTTTCTCGTATTCTTTTTGTTTTTCTTTTTTCTGTTTAGTTTTTTTATCTCTAGAGTGTTTAACTTCAAAATCGACTATATCAGAACTATTCTTATTTGCCTTAAAATCTTCTTTTCTAGTTTCTAAATTTACTTCATCGGAATATATTTTGTTTCCACTTTTATCAACTATAGAGTAAGAGCCGTCATCATGCCTTTCAAACACCATGTCATCAATGGAATGAGAACTTGAACCATTAACGTTATCTTCAATTTTATTATTTGGATTAATATTTAGATTATCTTTATCACTATCATTATCGACCAAAAAATCGACATCTTTCGTGTCGTCAGTTTGGTTATCTTTAGAGTTATTTAAAGAAACAAATTTTTCATTGTTTGATTTTTTTCGCATTATATGCACCCCTTGATCATTAAAGGGCTATTTCAGCACATACTTGCTTTTGACATATTCAGTTATTATATATGTAAACATGGCTTGTCCACGTGCGGACATAAGAATAATTTTACTAAAAAGTATGCCATGAGATTAATCAATTGTAAATGGGATAGGGAGCAGTCAAAAGATTGCGTTTAAGCTGAAATAGGATATTTCTATCTAACCCCTATATTGTTAAAATCATTTTTAACAATTATATTATATATTAATGTAAATGATATGTCAAGATATTTTTCAACTTTTATCTTAATTTTTAAACAAATTTTTTTAGTATTTTTATAACAATAATTGCATAAGTATTCATTTTTATTTATAAATATTCATTAAATCATTTAAAAATTTATCATAATTTTGATATGCAAATTAAAATAAACATGAAAAAGTGTAAGGTGATTAACTTTTCTGATAAACAAAATTTTTAAATTAATTTACAAAAAATACTTGACAAAAATAAATATATTATATAAAATATAGACGTCTTTATTTTAAGGCGTTTTTTGTTTGTTGTTAGCCCCACAAATTAAAAAGGTCTTATAGGGCATTATAAATTATTCGGAGGAAAAATGAAAACATATATGGCAAAACCAACGGACATTGAAAGAAAATGGTTCGTTGTAGATGCAGCAAATGTCCCACTTGGTAGAGTGGCATCTCAAGTTGCTGACATCTTAACAGGTAAAAATAAAACTATATGGACACCTCATGTTGATTGTGGAGATTTTGTTATCGTAATCAATTCTGATAAGATTGCTCTTACAGGGAAAAAATTGACTGATAAAAAATTAAGATGGCACACAGGATATGTTGGTGGTCTTAAAGAAGTGGATTATGGCACTTTGATGCAAAAAAATTCACCAAAAGCACTTCAGGTTGCAGTAAAGGGAATGCTTCCAAAGACTTCACTTGGAAGAAAACAAATCACAAGACTTCATATTTATAAAGATGCTGACCATAAACATGAAGCACAAAAACCTGAAAAAGTTGAAATAAAAGGAGAAAGAATCTAATGGCAGAAAAAAAGACAACAAAGTCAGTTAGTCAAATTATTTCAACTGGCAGAAGAAAAAAATCAATCGCAAGAGTTAGACTTTTTGCTGGATCAGGGAAATGCACTGTAAACGGCAAAGATATGGGTGAATATCTTCAAAGAGATACTTTACTTTTAGTTGCTCGTCAACCATTTGAAGTTACTGGCACAGGTGATAAATATGATATTATCGTTCGTGTTGTTGGTGGCGGAATATCAGGGCAAGCAGGAGCAATTTGTCATGGTATTGCAAGGGCTTTGGTTAAAGCTGATGAAATGTATAGAAAAGAACTTAAGGCAGCTGGACTTCTTACTCGTGACCCAAGAATGAAAGAAAGAAAGAAATATGGTCTTAAGAAAGCAAGAAAAGCATCTCAATTCAGTAAGAGATAGTTTGTTAAAAATTATAATACAAAAAAATGCTATCAAAAGATGGCATTTTTTTCTTTGTAATATTGCTTTTTTGTTTAAATTACTTGTATTTTATATCATATATTTATTATACTAATAATGTAAATAGGGAGAGATGAATATAATTTTAATTATATTGTTTTAATTATATAAGATGAGATAATTTTGAATTTTCAATCAAAAGGAGAGAATATGTTTGATATTATTGTAGTTGGTGGTGGTCCAGCGGGAATAACTGCTTCCATATATGCAAAAAGAGCAGGGCGAAATGTCGCTATTATTGAAAAATATATTGCAGGCGGTCAACTTAACTTAATAGGAGAAATAGAAAATTATACAGGTTTTGAAAATATATCTGGTTTTGAACTTGCTGATAAATTAAAACAACATGCAAAGAGATTTGACATCCCTTTTATAAGAGATGAAGTTGTCGATGTCAATTTTAACGGAACTATCAAGAAAGTTATTTGTAAAGATAAAATCTATGAGGCTTATGCAGTTGTGCTTGCTATGGGAAGTCATCCAAGAGAACTTAATATTGATGGTGAAGAAAAGTTCAAAGGTAAGGGAGTAAGTTATTGTGCTTTGTGCGATGGAAATTTTTTTAAAGGCAAAAACGTGGCTGTAGTCGGTTCTGGTGATTCTGCTTTTTCTGATGCTCTCTATCTTGCTGATATATGTTCTAATGTTTATGTGCTTACAAAGTCGCAATTAAAATTGCATAATTATTCATTAGACGAAATTGAAAAAGTTGATAATATTAAAATTTTAAAAAATGCTTTATCTAAAAAAATAACAGGAAATGAAAATGTTCAAAGTTTGCTTTATTCTCAAAATGAAGAAGATAAGAATATAGATATTGATGCAGTTTTTGTTGCTATTGGAAGAACTCCTGACACAAATTATCTTAATGGCAAAATTGAAATGACTGATAGAGGCTACGTTAAATGCGATAGAAAAATGAAAACAAATGTAGATGGTGTTTTTGCTTGTGGTGATGTAAGAGAAGGGGAGATAAAACAAATTGCAACAGCGGTTGGAGATGGTGCTGTTGCTGGAAGTGAGGCAAACAAATACGTCTTAATAACTAAAGCGAAAAATAAGATATAAAAAATATTTTGGATGAAACAAAAAAGAAAGATATATAAGAAAATAAAACTCTTTAATATATCTTTTTTTAATACACCTGAATGTCTTTCATTTTTGTTAACAATTTTTTATTGGAAAAATCTAAAAATATTTTATTTAGTGACAAACAATTATGCCTTTTTCAAGAGCGTAGTATGAACATAGTCCTCTCATAGGTAATACTCTTATTTCTTTGAAATTACATTTTTGTTCAAGGTCTGATTTAATTTGATTGGCTTCTTGTTCTGCAAAGCAATGAGTAATAATTAAAGATTGTTTTGAAAAATCCTTTGCTTTTTCACATATCATTTGAACAAGTTTAGAAAAGGCATTTTTAATACCGATAATTTTTTTAGCCATTTTAATCTCGCCTTCATGTGCAATACAAATAGGGCGTATAACAAGTTTGCTTGCAATAAGACCTGCGATTTTGCTCATACGACCATTGTTTACAAGGTTATCAAATTTTTGTAAAATAAAGTATAAACTTCGCTCATCTCTATATTTTTCAATTTGCTCTTTTATTTCCTCAAATTCTAGACCTTGATTTATAAGTTCAACAAGTTTATCAACAATTAAAATTTCAGTTCCGCTTACTGCCTTTGAGTCTATAACAAAAACCCTATCAGGTTCTTTATAATCATTTTTAGCAACAACTGCTGCATTATAACAGCCAGATAATTTTGAAGTAATTGTTACAACGAAGGTATAGTCTGCATTATCAAATTCTTGTAAGAAACTTTGAGGTGCAGGACAGGCAGAGGATGACTTTTTTGAAGAGTGCATTGCTTCAAGCATTTTATTGCAATCAAGGTCATCATTATCAACAAATTCTTGGTCGCCTGCCATAATTGTTAAAGGTATAACTTTAAATCCGATTTTTTCATCTTTTACATAGTCACTTTTTAAATCTGATGCACTATCTACTAATATTTGATATTTCATAATTAAATCTCCATTTTAAACAAACAAAGTCCACAAGGGATAATAGGAAAAATAAAATATAATTGTTTGTAAAATAAGTATAGTCATTTTTCAAATAAAAACAAAACAATTTTATCATTTTTCCTAAATTTATCTTACTTTTTTGTAAATATATGTTGAAATTTAAAAAAATATTTCAATAATTGCTTAATTTTATAATTTTACAGAAATGTCTAAATAAAAAATTAATAAAATTATTTTATTTTTGAAAATGACTTTGTTTATTTAAATAGTTTTCCATATCTGAAGCAAGTTCAATCTTTCCATATTTTTGGTTTATTTCTTTTAGTGCAAATGAGAAATCATCTTTTTCATCAAACATTGATAGTTGTTTTACGTTTGCACTTGTTAAAGAAGATGCTCGTAATCTAATGGCTCGGACAGGGCGGTTATATTTCCATATTTTATCTGCTATTGCCAAAGCATTTTTTGAAAGTGACTTTATTTCATTAGTTGGCAAAATTTTGCTACTTTTATGGACTGTTTTTAAATTGTTATCTTTTATAGTCAAAGAAAGAGTGCTTGCAAATACATTATGCTTTAACATTCTAAAAGAAACTTTTTCAGCAAGAAAATAAATGACTTTTTTAATATCTTCACGGCTTATTATGTCTTTTGTAGTTGTTGTTCCGTTGCCTATACTTTTAGGTGGTGGAAGTTTATAATAATCACAAACCTCAACATCTCGCTCTGCTAATAAGTCCTTTTTCAAGTTTATTCCAACAATTCCCATAAGCCTATTTAAATATTCATCATCAAGTTTGACAAAATCGCCGATAGTATTTACATCAATAGAAGTAAATTTTTTCTCAAGTCTTCTTCCTATTCCAACAATTGAATTGAGCGGTAGTCCATAAGTTATTTTTTTATAATCATCATAACTTATAATAGTAGTAAAATCAGGTTTTTTAAGGTCAGAACCAAGTTTTGCAAATATCTTTGAAAAACTTACTCCTACAGAAACCGTAAGTCCAAATTCTTTTTTTACTATTTCTCTAATTTCGTCAGCAATTTCAACTCCCGATTTTTTTAGATAATTTATAGACCCTGTCACATCAAGCCAACATTCATCAAGTCCAAGCGGTTCGACAAAATTGGTATATTCAAGGTATAAATTATGAAGAGCAGAGCTTATTTCTTCGTAAAGTTCGTAGTGAGGAGCAAGACAAACAAGTTCTGGGCATAGCGCTTTTGCCTCGCCTATAACTTGTCCAGTTTTTATTCCAAATTTTTTAGCAATTTCGTTTTTTGCAAGTATAATTCCAGTTCGTTTTTCGGGATTACCAGTGACTGCTACAGGTTTATCACGCAGTTCAGGGTGATAAGAGCATTCTACAGAGGCATAAAAATTGTTGACATCTGAATGTAAAATAACTTTATCTTTTATTTGCTTTTTTTCTTCCATTTATTGTATATTAGGCAAAGATTAGGAGTTTTATGCAAGACGAAAAAGATTTTATTTTGTTTGAAAATTATAAAAAAGAAAAGGCAACGTATAAAATGAAAGCCTTTAAGAATTATTATTGTGACGCTATTGCTTGTGCAATAGGTGAATTTGTGGATTATGATGAAATTTCGCTTGATAAATTTAGCCAAGAAGAGTTGAAAGTATTGTGTGAATATGCTGTTATAAAAAATAAAATGGCTGGTGTAGGCGAATTATTTTTGAAAGTTCCAAATTTTATGTATGGCATTGATGCTATGGACAAATTGGGAGTTAAAGGCTATGAAATCATTTCAGCCTCTCTTATGGATAAAATACCGACAAAAGCACTTATAGGTCAAAGGCTTATTTTAGAGATTGAAAGCCTACTTGATTATAATGACGACTTTTTAAATGAACTTTCCTTTTGTTTAGCAAAAACAAAATTACCCATAATAATCAATTTAGGACAAGATTTAGAAGAGGTTGGTAAACTTGTCAACAAGTTTTCTAAATCTCCTGCACAGATTTTAGAAGATTACGGTTTTTTAGATTGTGAATGTTTTATAAAGGGCTTAAATTTTATAGATAAGGACGACCAAAAAATTTTAAAAGATTATAATGCAACTTGTATATTCTCTCCACGAAGTGATGGCGAAGAAGGTAAGGGAGCGATAAATTTATATAATTTTATTTATAATGAAATAAAATTTGGTTTTTCAAGCGGAAAATGCTATAATATTGATATGTTGGGTGAAGTTAAACTTGCTTTAACCAACACCTCAAATTTAATGTTTGATGCAAATCTTTTAAATATTCAAGACCTTTTAGATGCTTTATCAACCGAAGAAGGCATGATTGAAATAGATTTTGACCAAGATGCAAAAAAATCTACTTTACTTGATAAAAGAGTTGAAATTAAAGATGAACATTACTTAAATTTGCGAACACAAGTTAAAGAAATTATTAAAAATTTAAAGGAGAAAAATTAATGGATATTACATCATTGCTTGCACAAGAATTTGGACTAAAACATGAGTATAGTCAAAATATTATCAACTTATTAGATGAGGGTTGCACAATACCTTTCATTGCACGTTATAGAAAGGAAATGCACGGAACTTGTGACGACCAAACTTTGCGTGCTTTTGCAGATAGACTAAAATATTTGAGAAATTTAAATGACGAAAAAATCAAAGTAGAAAAGGCTATAACTGAACAAGGCAAATGGACTGAAGAACTTAAAATTGCTCTTGAAAACGCAAAAACAATGACCGAGGTTGAAGATATCTATAGACCTTATAAACCAAAACGTAAAACAAGGGCTTCAGTTGCTATTGCAAAAGGACTTGAGGGGCTTGCAGATATATTGCAGGCTCAATCAAAAAGTTATGAAATTAAAGTTGAAGCAGAAAAATATTTGACTGAAGAAGTTAAATCTATTGAAGAGGCTATTGCAGGTGCTAAAGACATAGTTGCTGAAAGAATTTCTGATAATGCAGAACTACGAAAAGAACTTCGAACTTTAATCGAACAAAAAGCCACCATTGAATGTGAACTTTTGGAAAATGAAAATAGCCCAACTTATGAAACCTATGCTAATTTTAAACAAGAGGTTAGCAAAATTCCAAGCCACAGAATTTTAGCCATAAATAGAGGAGAAAAAGAAAAATGCTTGAAGGTAAGTGTTGTAGTAAATCGTGAACTTACTCTAGCGGTTATCAATAAACACTTCAAGAAAAGTAATCCAGATACTGACACCTTGATGGATGAAACAATAGAAGATGCTTATGATAGACTTTTGTTCCCTTCTTTAGAAAGAGAGTGCAGAAATGATTTGACAGATAAGGCAGATGAGCAAGCAATAAAGATGTTTGAAGTAAACTTGAAACCTCTTTTAATGGAAGCGCCACTTAAAAATAATATAATTTTAGGACTAGACCCCGCATATAGAACAGGTTGTAAAATTGCTGTTATAGACACAAATGGCAATGTTCTTGATACTGCGGTTATTTATCCAACTCCACCTCAATCAAAAACCGAGGAGTCAATCGAGGTATTAAAAAAATTAATTGATAAATATAGAGTTGACATAATCTCAATAGGTAATGGAACAGCCTCAAAAGAAGCAGAAATATTTGTAGCCGAACTTATCAAACATGTTTCACGACCAGTAAGTTATGCAGTTGTCAGCGAGGCGGGTGCGTCTGTTTATTCAGCATCAAAACTAGGTGCAGAGGAATTTCCTGATTATGACGTATCACTCCGAAGTGCAGTTTCAATTGCAAGACGCCTTCAAGATCCTCTTGCAGAACTTATTAAAATTGATGTTAAATCAATTGGTGTTGGACAATATCAACATGATATGCCTCAAAATAGATTAACTGAAGTTTTGACAGGAGTCGTAGAAGATTGCGTTAATAGTGTTGGTGTTGATATAAACACAGCAAGTCCATCGCTTTTAAGTTATGTTTCAGGGCTTAATATGTCGATTGCTAAAAATATAGTGACATATAGAGCAAAAGTTAAAGGAATTAAAAACAGAGAAGAACTTTTGCAAGTTCCAAAACTTGGGCCAAAAGCATATGAGCAATGTGCCGGGTTCTTGCGTGTTATTGGAGGAAGCGAAATACTTGATAATACAGCGGTTCACCCAGAAAGTTACGAGGCAACAAGAAAACTTTTAAAATTATTTGATTTGTCAGAAGAAGATGTTAAAAATGGCAATATTTCAAATTTGCCAAAGTTAATTGAACTTAAGGGTGAGGAAAAAGTTGCAAAAGAGTGCGAAATTGGAGTTCCAACTTTAAACGATATTGCAAAGGAACTTTTAAAACCGGGACGTGATATTCGTGAAAGTATGCCAAAGCCAGTTCTTCGAAGTGATGTTATTACTTTAGAAGATTTAAAAGAGGGTATGGTGTTTACAGGAACTGTTCGTAATGTTGTTGATTTTGGTGCATTTGTAGATATTGGGGTTCATCAAGATGGACTAGTCCACATAAGCCAAATTTCAGATGCTTTTATTAAACATCCATCAGAGGCGTTAAAAGTTGGACAGAGAGTTGAAGTTAAGGTTATGAGTGTTGATATTCCTAAAAAAAGAATTTCTTTGACAATGAAAGGAATTGAAGAAGAAAAATAAAAATTTTCAATGAAGTCTTACAAAAAAATGCTAATCAATTAAAAAGCACATATCAAAAAATAAACAATATGTGCTTTTATTTTTATAAAAAGTTACAAAAATTTTGCACTATTTACTTGCTTATTTAATGAAAAATTAATAAAATTGTGTTATAGTATATTAAATGAAAACAAGGTGAAAAATGAATAAATGTCCATATTGTAATACAAGTTATAATGAAATTTTGCAAACTGGTTTTGTCGGTTGTAGGCACTGCTATGAGGAAATTGAAGAGTTAAAAAAGGCGGTTGAAGAACTTTATCAAGGCAAAAAACACAAAGGCAAGAAGGTGAATAATGGAAATTTTTGATGGAATTGCAATTTCATCAAGGATTCGTCTTGCACGAAATGTTGATGGCTTAAATTTTTTTACAAAATTACAGAGTGATGTTGATGCAAATTATATAATTGGTTCTGTGATGAAAACGCTTGAAAAGTTTGATGTTTTCAACTTTTTGAGATTGAAAGATTTATCTTTAAATGAATGTAATGCACTTTTCGAACAACATTTAATAAGTAAAGAACTTATTGAAAATAAAGATATTTCAGCAGTTGCTATCAGTGAAGATGAAAAAATAATAGTGATGATTAATGAAGAGGACCATATTCGAGAGCAATGTCTAGAAAATGGATTTAATCTTTATAAACCATTTAGAAGATTAAGCAAAATAGATGATGAGATATTGTCAACTTTGCCAATAGCTTTTGATAATAATTTAGGTTTTATTACAGCAAGTCCATCAAATTTAGGAACGGGAATGAGAGCCTCTGTAATGCTTTTTTTGCCCGCTTGTGATTTATTAGGGAAAATGGAAGATATTTTTGCACGAGCAACTGAAAACGGATTGACTATACGTGGAATTTACGGAGAAGGGAGTAAAGCGGAAGGTTATTTTTATCAAATTTCAAATCAGGGGTCACTTGGCCTTGACGAAAACGAGATTATAGATAAGGTTAGCGAATTTATTTATTCTTTATGTTTAGAAGAAAAACAATATCGTGACTATATTCTAGAAAATGAAAATGAGAAATATAGAGATATGACTTTGCGAGCATATGGGATTTTAACTAATTGCTATAGCCTTTCGGAAAACGAAATGATTGAACTTTTGGCTAAAGTTAAATTGGGCCAAGTATTAGGTTTTATTGATATAAAATCGCAAGAAAAGTTCCAAAAACTATTTTTTGAAGGTGCAAGTGCAAATTTAAAAGAAATTTTTGAATTTTATGATGAAAAAAAGGAAAAAATTATAAGAGCAGAGTATATATCTAGGAAGGTTAAAGAACTTTCACAAAGGAGGTAGGTATTATGAATTATCAATCATCTTCTTTTTCGGATAATATCCAAAAAGTAATAAAAAATGCAAGTAAATTTGCTTTAAGATTTGGTTCGAACCTAATAGGAAGCGAACATATTTTATATGGTCTTACAAGTGTAAAAGACTGTTTAGCAAGCGAGCTTCTTGCTGAAGAAGGTGTCACAGAACCAAAACTCTTTGAATTTTTTGAAGACAATGTCAGCGAAGAGGATTTGTTTAGTTTTGGTGATGAAGTCGAAATGACACCAAGAACAAAAGACTTATTTAGAATTGCTCAACAAGTTGCGCTTCAAATGAACCATTCTTTTTTAGGCACTGAACATTTACTATTGGCACTTCTTGCTAGCACAGGCTCTGTCGCATATAGAATTTTGGTTGGACAATTTGGAGTAGATGTTGAGTCGCTCAAAACTAAAGTTATAAAAGCATTACAGCCAGATAGGTCTGGAGCAGAAGAAAAACGTGAAGAAAGTGGGGCAAGTAAGCAAAGCGGAAGCACTTTACCTGATAAATTGCTTGAAATGGGAACTGATATAACTTTAAAAGCAAAAGAGCATAATCTTGACCCAGTTATCGGTCGTGAAGAGGAAATTGAAAGACTGGTCGAAATTCTTTGCCGAAAAACAAAAAATAATCCTGTTTTAATAGGTGAGGCGGGAGTTGGTAAAACTGCGGTTGTCGAAGGTCTTGCTCAAGCCATTGTTGCAGGAGATGTTCCCGAAGTTTTAAAAGACAAAGTCATTTATTCTTTAGAAATTGGTGGCTTGATGGCTGGGACTAAATATCGTGGTGCAATGGAAGAAAAACTTAAGGATGCAATTGAAACGATTATTGCCAGCAAGAATATTATAGTTTTTATTGATGAAATCCACACACTTGCACAAGCGGGTTCAGAAAAGGGTGAAACATCGCCTGCTGATATGCTAAAACCATACCTTGCAAGAGGAGAACTTCAAACAATAGGTGCAACGACAACAGATGAATATCGAAAGTTTATTGAAAAAGATAAAGCACTTGAAAGACGTTTCCAACCAATTTTAGTTGCTCCACCAACAGTTGAGCAAACTATACAAATTTTAAAAGGTTTGCGTGATAGTTATGAGGCATTCCATAAAATAACTATTACAGATGAAGCAATAGAGGCTGCCGCTGTATTGTCTGACCGTTATATTTCAGATAGAAGTTTACCAGATAAGGCAATTGATTTAATAGATGAAGCAAGCAGTAAAGCAAAAGTTAATTTCACAGTGAAACCACAAGAAGTAAGACAGATTGAAGATAAAATCAGACGCTTGTCTGCTTCACGAGATGAGGCTAGTTTGCAAAGGAACTATGAAAAAGCGGCAAAACTACAATCAGAAATTATTAATTTAGAAAATGAACTAAAACAAAAAAATGAAAAATTTGATGTCAAAAAAGAGAGAACATCAACAAATTCTATTGGTGCAAATGAAATAGCACAAGTTGTATCAAAATGGACAGGTATTCCTGTAACTAAAATTACAGAAACTGAAAAAGACAGATTAATTCATTTAGAGGACATTTTGCATAAGAGAGTTGTCGGACAGAATGAAGCGGTTGAGGCAGTTGCTAAAGCAATTAGACGTTCAAGAGTTGGATTGCAAGATAATAAACGTCCTATTGGTTCGTTCTTGTTTATGGGACAAACGGGCGTTGGTAAAACCGAACTATGCAAGGCTATTGCAGAGGCAATGTTTGACAATGAAAATAATATTGTCCGTATAGATATGAGTGAGTAT
>CALWCW010000016.1 GCA_944376495.1 uncultured Clostridia bacterium
CTGGATTTAGGTTCCAGTCCGAAAGGGTGCAGGTTCAAATCCTGTTATCCGCACCAAAGGCTATACACCTTTAAAATAGGGCAGTATAGCCATTTTTATTTTACTTAACAAAATCCCCTATTTTACCTAAAAATTGGCAAAAAAACTAAAAAATTTTTGGTCAAAATTTTGGTCAAATTTCTCATTTTAAATTATATAAGTTATTATATAATTTAATTATCTTTTCTTTACTCAAATTGTAATCAATATCAATGTATTTATCTTTTGTTCTACTTGATTTAAGTATTCCTTCTCTCATGTTATTATCATTTTCTTGCTGACTTTATATTTCAAATATTACAAAACTATTTTTCTTGACATAGTTTTTAAAATAAACTATACTTAAATTTGAAAAAAAATAACCATTAGTAAAAAAAATAAAAATGAGGAAAATATGAAAATTTTAATTGCATCGCAAAATCAAGGTAAAATTGAAGGTGCTAAAAAAGCATTTTCTCACTACTTTTCAAATTTTACTATAGAAGGAATTTCAGTGCCTTCAAATGTTCACGAACAACCAGTAGATAATGAAATATATATTGGAGCTAAAAATCGAATTAAAAATTTAAAAGCATATTGCAAAGAAAATGGTATTTTCGCTGACCTTTTTATTTCTATTGAAAGTGGAATTGCTAATATTTTTGATAATTGGTTTATAACTAATATAGCAATTATTGAAAATAACGATAATTTTTCAAGTTGTGGCACCAGTGCTTCTTTTCCAGTCCCTGAAAAATACGTAAAAAAAATAATAGATAGTGGTTTAGGAAATGTTATAAATGAAATCTTTTACAAAGATGATGAAAGACATAACAACGGAGGAAGTATTCAATTACTTTCTAAAAATGTTATTTCGAGAATTGATTTATCTGAACAAGCTTTTATAATGGCTTTAACAAAATACAAAAATTCAAAATGGAATTAATACTCATTTACCAAAATTAAAAAATTTTTTTTAATTTTCCTTACATTAAGGATTATTATTTTTAAATAATAATAAATACTTTAATTTTTATCTTACAGTATTTTATCTACTTACATATTTGAAATAACTTTATTAAAAATATGAAAAATATTTAATTTTTATATAACATTTCATCATTTTATATTATTTTTTTTAAAAAAAATGCCATTTTTTTAGACAAAACCACGAAATTTATGTATAACTAAATTATTGAATAATATTTGAAAACGGTGAATTTTACTCAAACAAAAGAAAACCCTTTTTTACTTTTGTTAAAGGGTGTATTAAAATTTTTAAACATAAGCCAAAAATTATTAATGAAAATGATGAATTAGAAGATGGAGCAATTTATTTAAGTAATCATAGTGCTGCAAGCGGTCCTTTAATTTATGAACTTTATTTTCCAAAACATACAAGATTTTGGAGAACATTAAATGTGCGGTAATATTCGCTCTCAATGGAAATATTTAAGCACAATTTATTATCATAATAAAAAACATCTTCCAAAATGGCTTGCAAAAATCGTTGCTACTATTGTTCTTCCTTTTGTTCGAGGGTTTTATCGTGGTGTAAACATAATTGCAACTTATCCAGATGCAAGATTACGTAGAACAATGTCTGAAAGTTTTAAAGAACTTGATAACAACACTAGTATAATGATTTTTCCTGAAAAACTCATCTGATGGTTACCATCAAATCTTGACTGAATATTTCACTGATTTTTTAGTTCTTGCAAGATAGTATTACAATAAACCATGTAAAAACTTAAAAATTTATAATATATATTAATATCGTAAAAAGAAGGTCATTTTAATTAAAAAAGCAACAACATATTTAAATTTTGTAAATACAGAAAAAAAAGATAAAGAAATTGCTAATATGATGAAAATAGAAGCAAATCAAATGTTTGAAGACTTTATAAAACAAAAGTAAATTTCTAGTTTCATCAAAATATATTTATACTTTGTTTTACTAAAATTTTATCGCCACATGGTTTTGTATTAAAATAATCATTAATTTAATATTTTCTATTTTGTAATTCTTTGTGATATTTTTACATTTTTTAACAGTCTTGGTTGACTTTTTAATAAATTAGGGTTATAATTTAGATAGAACATAAAAAGGTTGTATTTTGTTACAATCTTTTTATTTAATCAGATTAATTATTAAAAGGTGGATAAAAATGCAAGATTTAACTTCGCTTTGGCAGGCAGTTCTTGAAAAACTTGAACTTATCGTTTCTAATGTTTCTTTCGTTATGTGGTTTAAGCCTTTAAAAGTTGTAGATTTTGTTGATAATGAAAAACTTGTTATTGCCACAAACTCGACCTCTGCAAAAAATCAAATACTTAGAAATTATTTTGAAAAACTTTCTTCTGCAGTAAATGATGTATTTGGAAATGAGTTACAAATTGAAATACTTGACCAAAATGAAGAAATTGAATACAGAAAAGTAAATGGAGATAATACAAAAGAAAAAGAAGTTGATGTTGTAAAAAATCCTTTTATTGATAAATATACTTTTGATAATTTTGTAGTCGGTAAATCAAATCAATTTGTTTATGCCGCAGCCAGAGCCGTCGCAGAACACCCAGGTGAAAAGTTTAATCCTCTTTTTATTTATGGTGGCGTTGGACTTGGAAAAACTCATATTTTGCATGCAATTGGAAACTACATTAAAGAATTTAACCCAAATTTAAAAGTTATGTATGTAACTTGTGAAAAATTTGCAAATGACTATATTGAATCATTAGGTTCACCATCAAAAAATAAAGCAATTTCAGAATTTAGAACAAAATATAGAAATCTTGACGTATTAATGGTTGATGATATTCAATTTATTTCAAAAAAAACAAGCACACAAGAGGAATTTTTCTATACTTTTAACGAATTATATCAAAATAATAAACAAATTGTTATCACCTCTGATAGACCGCCAAAAGATATTGAAACTTTGACTGATAGGTTGCTTTCAAGATTTAAAAGTGGTCTTATTCAAGATATTCAAGCTCCTGATTTTGAAACAAGAGTTGCAATTTTAAGAAAAAAATGCCAAATTGAAAAATATGTTATTGATGACAATGTAATCAATTTTATTGCCGAAAAAAATGTTACAAACGTTAGAGAACTTGAAGGTATGCTTGCAAAAGTATTCTTCCTTGCAAATTTATATAATAAACATTCTGCAACTATGGAAGAAGCAATTGAGGCTTTTGATAGCGAACTTGAAGAAGATAAAAACGAAGGTCTTACTGTAGATATGATAATAGATGCAGTTTGTAAATATTTTGACATTACTAAACAAGATATAATGGGTAAAAAGAAAAGTAAAGAAGTCGTTGAACCAAGAATGATAGCAGTTTATCTTTTATTTGAAATTTTAGAAGTTCCTGTAGGCTCAATAGGTAAAATTTTCAATCGTGACCATTCAACAATTGTCCACGCAAGAGATAAAATTGCATTAGAACTTAAAACATCACATAAAACTCAAACATTTATAAATGAAATAAAAAAAATGTTGAAAGGTGAATAAATTTGCTTATTTATCAACAAGTTATCAACATAAAATTAATCAATATATAGTATAACATTTTAATAAAAAACCACTTAATAAAGAATATTTAGTGGTTTTTTAAAGTTATAAACATATAAACAAACTTTAATAATAAGATTATGATTAATAAATAAAAAATATATTCTTTTCTTGCTTTTCAGTGAAAAAATTTACTTAAAAAAAATTAAAATTTTTAAAAATTATTTTTACAAAAAATATAAATATTTGTTTATTATTTTCTTATTCTATATTATGATTTTATTTTATTAATTTGTTTTATTAAATGTTGATAAAAGGTTGATTAAAATATAAAAAAGTGATAAAATATTATTGTTATAAAGGAGATAAATATTATGTTAGTTACTTGTCAAGGACTTGAGCTTTCTGAAGCTTTTTTAAGAGTTAGTAAAGCCATTTCAAACAAAATCACAAATCCTATTTTTGAAGGTATTAAAATTGTTGCAGAAGATGATACTTTAACTATGTCAGCAACTGATACAGAACTTTCTATTGAAAAGAAAATTAAGGCAGATGTAAAAGCAGAAGGTGAAACAGTTGTTCCTGGAAGGTTTATAACCGAATTTGTAAAAAAACTTACAAATTCTAATATTGAACTTGAAGTTAATGATAAGAATCAACTTATTATTAAATATGAAGATAGCGAAAGTATGATTCAATGCTATAATCCTGTTGAATATCCAGGCTTTAAAAAAATTGATACCTCTGAATATTTTGGAATAAGCCAAAAAGACTTTAAAACTTGCGTTAATAAATCAATATTTTCTGTTGCGATAGATGATTCAAGACCTATTTTAAAAGGTGTTTTATTTGATATAAACAACAAAGAATTAAATGTTGTTGCACTTGATGGATACAGACTTGCAAGAGTAAAAAAGACAATTAATTCTAATATTACTAAATCAATAGTAGTTCCTTCAAGAAGTTTAAGTGAACTAAGTAAGATGATTGACGATAGTGATGATATTATAAATATATATATAGATAAATTCTCTATCATGGTTGACCTTGGAGATACAAAAGTTACTTCTAGGCTTTTAGAAGGTGATTATATAAACTATAAACAAATTATTCCAGTTAATTATGAAACATTTACCATTGTTAATAAAGAACAATTTGTTGAAGCATTAGAGAGAGCAACATTACTTTCAAGAACAAGTAATAATAGTTTTGTAAAATTTGATATAAAAGAGAATAATCTTTGCATAACTTCTAATTCTGAACTTGGAAATATAAAAGAAAATATTCCTGTTAATGTTTCTGGTAAAGATTTAGTTATATCTTTTAATCCAAGATATTTTCTTGAATGTTTAAGAGTAAACACAAATGAATTTGTTAAAATTTGCTTTAACAAAGCATCAACTCCATGTGTAATTGTTCCAACAGAAGAAGATGAATTTTTGTATTTAATTTTACCTGTTCGTGTCATAGGTTAAAATTAGTTATATAAAAATAAATAATTTTAAAACTATAAAAGTTATAAAAAAATATATAATATACAAAAATAAAAGGAAAAGAATATGTTTAGAGTAGTTACTGATTTTAAAAAATATATAGGCGAATATTTAGTTGAAGGCAACCCAATTGATTATTATAGGAATCATGAAATAATCAAAGCATTTCCTTTACATAAATTTACTTTGCATTTTAGCGAATTAATATCTCAATTAAAAGAAAAAATTACTAATCTTATAAATAAAGATTCTAAAGATGGTGATATGATTATCATTCATGATGATGACGAAGTTGAATTAATGGAGCAAACTGAATTTTTCAGAAAGTATGAAAAGAATAAAGATAAATATATATCTAAACAACCTCTTGTTGATGTGATTGAACTTAATGAAGATATAATGGTTTTAATGCCAGGAATTGAACAAGTTTATTACACAGGTGATTTTATCAATGTCACAGATGAAAATAATATGTTCGTCATGCCTAAAAAAGAGTTTTTAAAAAGATATTCTCTTTGTGATAAAAATGGAATATTTAAAGATAAAAAATTAAGAGAAAAATTTAGACAAGATGATATAGAAAATGTCAAATAAGAAAGGTTATTTAATATAAAAAATAAAAAAATTTAAATATTTAATTGAAAAGTTTGGTGTTTAATAAATAAATTTAAAACAAAAAATGCACTTATATGTAAAGTGCATTTTTTAATTTAAGAATCTTATAAAAATTATTAATCTAACTTAAGGTTATCCGATCTCTATGTCTTGATTTTCTAATTGATTACAAAATTCATTTAGTTTTTCACATATTCGTATTCCTATTTCAAAACTTTGTCTTGGAATTTTTTCCAAAAATTTTCTTTCTATCGGTGATTTACTTCCTCTTAATTTTTCTATTTCATTAACATTTGCATCTAAATCAGTAAATTTTTCTACTATTTCAATTAATAAATCAATATCTTTAGTCTGTAATAATTCACTGTATAAATTATTAAAAATATCTTCCATTTGTGGTAGAACATTTTCCATATACTTAAGACCCAGTTCATCTTCTTTATTTGTAGCAATAGTAAAATCTGTATTTAAACTTAAAATAACATCATTAATATAATTTATTAATTAGTTACCATGTTTTATTTGAAATTCCAGCCATTCTTTTATACTAACTATTACTTCATTTTTTGAATTGAATGATTTATTATTAAAAATAAACATAAATATCCTCCTTATACATATATTATACATTTATTAATAGACTATGTCAATACCTATCTAAAAAAGCAGTTATTTTATTATTATAAAAATAATTTTATATGATTAATTATAAAAGTTGATTTAAATTTTATTTGTATGTTATAATAATTGAAATCAAAGTAAAAGGAAAAAAGTATGGAATATTTTAAAGATGAAAAAGAAATATATTTTGCAAAAATAAAAACTAATGCTATTATTCCAAGCAAAAAAGAAGAAGATGCAGGTTATGATATTTATGCTTGTTTTGATGAAGATTTTATCTTTTTAAATCCAAATGAAACAAAACTTATTCCAACAGGTATTGCGTGGGCATCAAGTCCCTCTTTTTATTTGCAAATTGAAGAAAGGTCTAGCACAGGAACTAAAGAAATTAAGAAAAGCGCAGGGGTTGTTGATAATGGCTATCGAGGAGAGATAAAAATAGCAATTACAAATTCAAATAATAGACCTCTTATTTTTACTAATATTTCAGAAGAAGATTTAAATAAAAATTACAGTGAAATGGTTGTAAATAATCCGCTTATTTATTCTACTAAAAAAGCAATTGCACAGGGTATTATTCATAGAGTCGAAAACATGAAGGTTAATGAAATAAGTTATGAAGAACTTTTAAAAATTCCATCATCTCGTGGAGATAATGGCTGGGGAAGTTCTAATAAATAAGACTATTTCAAAAACAATTTTCAACAAATTTTAACAAAAATTTTTTAAAAGCGTTAAAATTTTTAAAAAATTAAAAATTCGTGATTTAAAAAATAAATATTATAATTGACAAATTCAAAATTATTCTTTATAATAAGATAGTTACAATTATAAAAGGAGGCACGTATAATGAAAAGAACTTATCAACCAAAGAAAAGACAAAGAAGTAAAGTTCATGGTTTTAGAGAAAGAATGAGAACTAAAAGCGGAAGAAACGTTTTAAAAAGAAGAAGAAATCGTGGTAGAAAAAAATTATCTGCTTAATAAAAAAGAAAAAGCCGACCATAGACTAAAAAGAAATAATCAATTTAATTACATTTATAGAAAAGGTGAAAGATTTAGCACAAAAAATTTTAATCTTTTTGTGACTCAAAGCAAATTTAAAACTTACAAAATAGGTTATTCAATAAACAAAAAAGAAGGAAAGGCAAATAAGCGAAATTTACTTAAAAGACGTTTGAAAGAAGTTGTCAGAATTAATAAATTACCATGCCCGCATTTCAATTATGTTCTTCATGCAAAAAATGGAGCTTGCGTGCTTGATTATAAAGAAATTGAAAGACAACTTATTTTTCTATTTAATAAGCATAAAGAAAAATGCAAGTCTTTAGAAAGTGTTTAAATTTTGTTGTGAAGTTGCCTATCTATTTTTATAAAGGAGTTATATCACCTTTATTTCCTCATACCTGTCGTTTTTTTCCTACTTGCTCAAGTTACTTTATTGAGTCTATAAATCAATTTGGAGTTTTAAAGGGAAGTAAAATTGGATTAAATAGAATTTTTAGGTGTCGGCCAAATAATAAAAATTGTGGATATGACCCTGTTCCTATTAATATTAAAGGAGAAGCAAAATGGCTATTTTAAGCACATTACTATCAGTTGCAGAGCCATCAGGAATGTGGATTTCAATTATCAAAGCTTTTGAAGCTGTAACAAATAATTATGTGCTTGCAATCATTTTCTTGACTGTTGTTATAAGATTAATTTGGGGTATTATTGAAACTTTCAGTAAATACAGTCAACAAAATATGAATTCAATGCAAGCAAAGATGCAACCAGAACTTGAGAAACTCAAAGTAAAATATGCAAATCAACCTCAAGTCTTGCAACAAAAACAAAACGAACTTTATAAGAGAAACTTTGGAAAAGGATATTATGGAAGTTGTATTATCATGCTTATTGTAATGGTTTTAAACCTCTTAATATTCTTTACCTTACTTTCTGGTTTAAACTCAATGGCATCTTTTAAAATAAGTGAAAATTATGATAATTTGAAATATACATATGCAAATTGTTTAAATGTCACAGACATTTATTTTGATGGAAATTATAATGATAGTAGTAAATATGAGGTTTTTAAAGATTATGAAAATCTAGAATTTAGAATTTCTACAAATGAAGGTGAAAAAATTATTTCACTTATTTATACTGGTGGAGAAAGCGAAGTTGTGCTTGCAACAAGCGAGTATAAAACCGATTTTAGTCAAAATTTAACACAAGATGGAAACTTATCTACAGGAGAAAGTCAAACTGAAAGTGGACAAGATGGAGAAAATGGTGAAGGAGAAACTGACACTATCACATCTAATGAATATATAATATCTATTATAAATAAAATATTCCCTGTTTATAATGAAGGAGTCCCAAGTTTTGAAGAAATTGTTATTGACAATATTACGCAGGTCGATGATAATGGACAACCTATTTTAGATGAAGGCGGTCAACCAGTCACAGAACCATTATATCTTTCTACGGCAATTCAAAATATTGCAATGAAAGAAGTTGTAATAGAATATGATCAACACAAAGATAGTTTTCTTTGGATTGAAAACATTTGGTTTGCAGATTCACCACTTCAAGATTCAATAATAAGTTATAATAGTTTGGTTTCTCAAGTTGGATCAAAAAATATTGAGGAAGGCGAAGAACAAATTTACAATGCTTTTATGCCTGACCTTAAAGAAGCACGCAATAGAGTGAATGGTTATTATATTCTTCCGATTTTATGTGTTATTGTATCTTTCTTCTCTGTCTATATCATAACTCTTTACAATAAAATCAAGAGCAAAAAGAAAGGTATTGAACCTGTAAAACAACAAAACGGAAAGATTATGATGGTTGTTATACCAATTCTTTTGGGTATATTTGCATTGTTCTACAATAGTGTGTTCGCAATTTATATGCTCGTTGGACAACTCGTTTCACTCATCTTATCACCATTACAACTTATGATTATTGATAAAATTATTGATAATAAAAGCAAAAAAGAAGAAAATAAGGTTATAGTCGATTATTCAAGAAAATTTTAATTAACACATAGGGAGGAAAAAATGTTATCAGCAGAAGGTATTGGGAAAAATATTGAAAAAGCAATAGAAAATGCTCTTTTAGAACTTAAAGCATCAAGAGAGGATGTTGATATAAAAATTTTAAGCGAAGGCGGACTCTTTAAAAAAGCAAAAGTTTTAGTGACTATTTCAGAGGATGCTGTAGAAAAATATGAAAAACGTCAAAATGCTAAAAAAGAATCTATAAAAGAATTTTTAGATGAAGAAAAAGCATCTTTAAAAGATGAAAGTAAAGGTGCTGAAGAATTTAAAAAAGACCTAGAAGAGAAAAAAAATATAGAAGAAAAAGAAAAGAAAAAGGAAGATAAAAAAGAATTAAAAATTGCTAAAAAAGAGGAAAAGCAAGAAGAAAAAGAGCAAAAGGAATATCAAGAAAAAAATGTTGAACCTATGACCTTTTTAACACAATTTTTTGAGAAGGCAGGGAAAACAGTTGATATTAATGTTAAAGAGGATGGGAATTATATCACTTACTCTGTTGAAGGTGAAGATTTAGGAGAGATTATTGGTCATCGTGGTGAAGGTTATTACGCACTTTCAAGAATTTTTAACATTGTTATAGGAAAGCAAGATAAAAAGGTTTTACTTGATGTTGGAGGGTTTAAAGAAAAAAGGGCTGAAAGTTTAACAGAACTTGCTCAACGTTTAGCAAGTAAGGCTATTAAAAGTGGCAGATATGTAAAACTTGAACCTATGAATCCAAGTGATAGAAGAATTATTCATTCGGCTTTGGCAGATGATGAGAGAGTTACAACTCTTTCTAAAGGTGTTGACCCTCATCGCTATGTTATTATTTTTCCTAAAGATGCTGAATAATTTAATAAAACCAAAACTTTTTTAATAAGTCTTATTATATAAGGCAAGTTAAAAAAGTTTTTTTATATAGAGAGTGAATATATTTAAAAATTTATAGGAGTCTTTTTATTAAAATTTTTTATTAGGGTGTGAAAAAATGGCTAGAAAGCGACTTGGGATTTTTCCCAAGTCAAAAAAAGCAAAAGCTTTTTTAATTTTGAACGAAGTTCAAAATGCTTTCTAGCCAGTGAAATAGAAACTAGTAATAGAAACTTAAAATGATAGATTAATAAATTAAAGAATATAAAAAATTAAATAATTTATTTTTTTGCTTTTAAAATTAAATACTCTAACAAGTCTGCTTGTTTTTTTGCCTCATATAAAAATTCTTCAGCATTCAAATCTTTATTATAATGTCTAAATATTTCATAATCTAGCGACACTTCAGGATGTTTAGAAAGATAAAATGCTATTTTTTCCCAATCTATGCTCCCGCTTATTGAAGTTAAGGTGTGTTGATCAGATTTTCCGTCATTATCATGCAAATGTAGAGCAATAAGTTTATCACCAAACTTATCTAAATAATTAAAATCTTTATCAAAAACATTGTTATGCCCTGCATCATAACAAAATTTCAACATATCGTGCTTGATGTTTTCAAAAGTTTTTAAAAATACTTTTTGGTCATTTATATTTTCAATGGCGAGCGGAATATTCGTTTTTTCACAAACATTTAAAACTTCTTTTAATCTTTTTTCGCCGATTAAAGAATATTCACCTAATAGATGAACGACCACGCATTTAAAACCGTATTTTTTTGCAATCTTTACATCTTTTATTAATTTTCTTTTTAACGTTTCACCTTTTTCCCCTTTTTCCCAAAAATAATGAAGTTCATCAGAATTATATGACATATGTAAACTTGACAAACTTAATCCATATTTTTTAAAGAGCTTAACTTGTTTTGTAATTTTTCCATTTTCTGCTTTATATTTTTTATCACCGTTAGTTATCACGCAATCAAACCCAGCATCTTTTATTAATTTTACAGTTTGTTCTATATTCATTAAATACCCAAAATAAAAACCTATTCCCTTTTTCATATAATTCTCCATGCCTAGTTTTATTATAACAGATAAAATGAATAAAACAAAAATTAAATTAATGTTTTATTAATATTTGAAAATAGCACTATCTACAAAATTCGACATAAATACAAAAATTTTACTTATAAAAGCCTTTAAAAAATATTTTAAATATTATATAATGTTATTGCTTTTTTGAAAAGGGAAAAATTAAGATAAAAGGAGAGGTAAAATGAAAAATGATGTTTTGAAAACTTTAGCAATAAAAGCAAAAAATAGAATGATTAATAAGGGGCTCAGAGATACATATGCAGGCTCAAGTATTAGAATCATTCAAAGCGAAGATGTGACATTTTATAATAAGGTAAAAGAGATGATGAATGATAATGAAGATGTTTACAATCCGCTTCAAAGATTAATGGATGAAAATAAACTTATGAAACTAGATGCTAGAGGTAAAGAAAAATACTTACTTGAAACAATTGAAAAATATCAACACGCAAAAAGCTTATTAGAAAAAGAACGTTCATTTGGTAATTAAATAAATTAACAATAATATATTAATAATCATAAAGATTAGAAAGTTTAAACACTTAAAACTACTTTGTTCAAAATTAAAAAAATTCAAAATATCTTTTTCATATATAATTGCTCTATTATTGTATTTAAGGTCAAAAATTGACAATATTATTATAATTATTACTGTGAATTAAATATTAGAAAGGTGCATTGAAAAATAAAAAGGTAGTAATGATTAAAAATAATGAAATACAAAGGAACATATTAAAAACAAAAAAGCTTAAAAATAATAAATCTATTATAAATGTTAGACAACCTTCAAGGCATAAGCCTTAATTGGTTGTTTTTTATTTAAATAAATTACAAAAAACATTGACAAAATTTTAAAATATAATAAAATAATATTATATTCAAATAAAAAAATGTTGTGACCAGAAAATTATAATCAATTTTTAATGAAAAAAAAAAGGATTTAAATGAAAGTTTATAATTATGATTCGCCATTAGGAATAATAACTGTAGAATATGATAATGATGCACTAACTGCACTTTATTTCAAAAATGAAAGAGTTGAAATAAATAGTAGTGAAATAAAAAATGCTTGTGAAAATAATGATTTAAAAATAATTCAAGAAACTATTAAATGGCTTGATATTTATTTCAGTGGGAAAGAGCCTACATTTACTCCAAAATACATTCTTAAAGGCACTAATTTTCAAAATTTGGTGTGGGAAGAATTAAATAAAATCTCTTATGGACATACAATTACATATGGAGAAATTGCTCAAAAAATTGCAAAAAAACTTAATAAACAAAAAATGTCTGCTCAAGCAGTAGGACAGGCTGTAGGCAAGAATCCTATTTCAATAATAGTTCCTTGTCATAGAGTAATAGGCAAAAATAACAAATTAACAGGGTATGCTGGAGGTATTGAAAGAAAAATTCAATTGTTAAAATTAGAAGGATTTTTAAAATAAAATTATTCAGCATAAAAAATTTCATATATAAACACAAAATAAAAAGGGAAAAAATAAATGAGAATAGGATTAGATTTTGATAATGTAATTGCTGATTTTGATAAAGAAATATTAAAAGAAGTTTTGTTGGAATTAAAGATAATACAAGTGTGAAAACGGTCAAGAGTTGGAATGCGTTTTATAATGAGATAAAAAAGTTGAAGAAGAAAAAGAATATTAGTAAGACATTATTTAACAGATTTCATCAAATTAGTGAGAGGGCTTTGTAAAGAACAATTTGGTATTTTATAGTTAATTCAAATTAAAATTTGTGAACAGTAGTTATAAAAAAATAAACGCAAGAATGCGTTTATTTTTTTATAGAGTTTTAATGCAAAAAATTTGATTTTATTTAGGTCTTGATTAATCTACTTGTTCATCTGCGTTTGTTTCTTGACTTACTTGTGTTTCTTCTACTGGGACTTCGCTTTCAGTTTTCTCTTTGTTAATTTCAACTTGGCTTTCTTCTTGTTTATCATTTAATTTAGAAACTTCTTTTTTGTCATCAGTTGTTTCTGATTTATTTTTCTTATCTCTTGATATTGA
>CALWCW010000017.1 GCA_944376495.1 uncultured Clostridia bacterium
ATAGCCAATTTTTTGTTGCATTTTCCAAGAGTTGTCATTAAAGTCAAAATTTCCATTTTCGATTTTATCAAATTTTAAATTTTCAAAAATATATTTTGCTCGCGCTTTCATTACTTCTGTGCCATAACCTTGATGTTGATGTTTTTTACTAATCCAAATTCCGCCTTTTGCTTTGTTATCTTTAAATTCAATGCTTGTTCCACCAATTAGTTTATCACTATCTTTCAACACGATTGCAAGAAAATAATCTTTCTTGTTTTGTTTAACAAAATTGAGAAATTCTTTTGCGTTCTCTTTGGTATAAGGGAATGGCACTGTCAAATTTTTTGCGGTGTCAAAATCGTTCAATCCCTCAACAATATCATCAACATCTTTTAATTTGTATGGTCGCATTATAAGTCTTTCAGTTTCTATTTTCATAAGTTTATCCAATTTTCACCGAAAAGAACTTGCATTATGTTTTCGTATTTGTCTTTAAAAGTTTCTTTTGTCTTATCAATTAAATCATCAAAATCTTTTTGAAATCCTTGAATGAGCACACCTATATCATTTAAAGTCATTTTACCCATAGTAAAAGACTTGAAGAAAATCATTGGAATATTGTCAAAGCGGGCAAGTATATCGCCATCACAAACGCATAATTCTTCTATATTTTCTGCATTTTTTGAACTTCTATGGTGAAAAACACAATTCACAACTCTTTCTTTTTTATCTTGTGGATATTTTAAGTTAGTTAGGATTTCCTCGGCGATTTTGCTCCATTTGTATGGTGGTCTGCCTTTGTGCCAACATTAGAAACAAGGGCATTCAACATCTTCAAAACCGCCCGCGTTGTTTCGCCATTGTCTGCAGAATCACAGTAGCAATCGCCGACAAAAGACAAAAGCACTTGCTCGATGTAAACATTTTTCTTTAAATCTTTTTCAAGTTCGGTCAAAATATTCTTTCTTGATTCAGGCTTTCCAAAGTAATCTTCACCACGCCTTTGCAATGTGTGTGGTGCATAACAATATTTGCACCTATGGCTGCAACCTATGTAAATGTTTAGTGCATACGGGCTATATTCTCTCGCCATTCCTTTCGGTCTATATATTACACTCATAAATTTATAATAACACAAAAAGATAAAATTTGCCTACTAATTTATGACAAAATCCATAATGTTTGTCAATTAACTCGTGACAAAAATTTTACCATTTGTAAGAAGTTTACTTGCAAATCAATTGTCTAATAGAAAACAAAATAATGCCTAATAAAAATACAAAAAATGTATCATTTCTTTTTTAAACCTCATATTTTCACAGATGGTAACAACTTTCATTAAATTCTCCTAACTTTTTTATTATATCATACTTTTCTTAATGTGGTAAATGTTTTACTTGTATTCATTTTTTTTATTTATAAAGAATTTACACAGAAAAGATTGAGAACTACATCATTAAGCCATACAAGAGAGCAATATTTTTTATGTAGGAAGTTTACATTCGTTTTCTTGTATGACTTTAAACAATACGTTTAATATGCTAAATATTATTTTTTCAAATGTATCTTATCTATTGTAAACAGTTTTATTTTATGCTATAATTATAGCAGGAGATATCTTATGAGTAAATATAAAAAAATTTGATTTCTATAATACGCGTTGTTAGAACAAAGTTTTTATCTCATTTGAAAAATCATGTGTTTTATCCGTGGTTTTTTATTTTGTTAAAAATATTAAATTTAAGTTTTTTTATTTGCTAATTTTGATTATATTGATTAAACATATTTTCTTCTAACAATGGCACAATATCAATGGCAGGTTCTTCATAAGGGTGCGTCTCTCTTATTTTTGTAATGACCTGCTTTACTTTTGATAAGTCGCATACTGCTTCTAGTTTCTCTTCTTCAACATATTCAAGTCTATTTGCTTTGCCGATATGAGGCTTTGCGTTTTTATTTGGAATAAATGTCCCAATACTTTTTGTTGATGTTGTGCAAAAGGAATAATTACCAATAAATCCAGCACCAGCTTCACACATAGCGTTTCTAACATCATCAACATTTTTAAGTGGAACTGTTACAAATATTTTAACTTTTTTTATATCAACTATCATGTTTTTTACCTCTATATTTTGATTTAAATCTTTAATGTCTTCTTGAATTTTTTTATTCAAATAATCTTGTCTGTTTGGATGGAGTGTGGTGTACAATATATTAACTAAAAATATATTCGCCGACATTATTTTCATCATCTAGTCACCAAACTTTATCATTTTTTTGTTTCTTATACCAAGTATCTTTTTAGTTCTTAATTTTGCAAACAATTTCATTTTTAACTCCTTTTTATTTAACATTTTAATTTTTTTTGTGTTTATTTGAGCATTGACTTTTTGTGCCTATTTCTTAAATAGTTATTGTCAAATTTTATTTTTAACAGATTTTAAAATAAATTAAAGTTTTTTTATTAAAATGTTTTTATAAATTTGTTAAATTTTCATAAGACTTTTGCGATTTTAAATTCTTCACAAACAATTTTGCAGTTTTCGTTAAATGTTAAATTATATTGTTCTAATTCTTTTGAAAAGAAATCTTTATGAATTTCTCTCCACTTTTCTAAAGTTCTATCGTTTTCTCCTTCTTTTTTTGCATGCTCTTTAGTTATTTTATTGAAGGTTGTGATATATGTTTTTGTTGTAAAAACAACAACTTTGTCTGTTTTGTCCCAATTTGTTAATACAGAAAATCCTTCGCTAATTTTTGTATCTTTTAAATACAAGTATGATGTCGCCGTTTTTTCACTATTTATAACCAATTTGAATAAATTGTCAGCAGTGTCTTTATCATTTCCAAAGTGCCAGTCTTCAACGTCTTGTTGAAATCTCAACAGATACCCATCAGGGTCTTGCACTAAAAACTCTAGAACATGATTATTTTTATCGTTTTCTTTATAATCGCTAACTATCAAATCTATAAATATTTTTGTTTTATGTTTTTTAAGTGAATAATACACCTTTGAAATGTCTGGAAAGATAATTTGCAAATTTATGCCTCGACCAAGAGGACAGACCATTTCGTCAGTAACATTCCAACTGCCTTTTTGTGACGGCAAAGAAAGTTGTTGCAACATTATTTGACAATCTCCAAGGACTAACATTGCAAAATCTTCTCTTGAATATTCAATATTAAACCCTAAAATATCAGTATAAAATTGCTTTGACTTCTTGATGTCAAAAACTCTTAATTCTGGAATTAAACAATTAAATTTCATATATTTCCTTTTTTATTTTTGTTTGAATTATTGTTCGTTTATTTTTTGTTTATAAAAATTCTAGTTCGCAACCCATTTTTACATATGAATTTTTGCTAGATTTTATAAGACTTTTATTTTAAAGATGACAACTCCATATCTATTTTCATCTTCACGTTTATAGATTGTTCTATATGTGTCTATCATTTCTTCTTTTGTGCGAGAAGCAAATCCTAAATCACTTTTATTAAGGTTGTCCGCCATTTCTTCAAAGTCTTTAAAAATAAATTTATCAAGAATAATTGCCTGCATAGTTTCTTCTTTTTCTGGCTCTTTATAAAAAGTTATTGTGTCGCCAATATTAAAGGTTTTTCTCTTCTCGTCATTAAGACGACCTTCTAAAACTTTTTCCCTACTTTTTATAAGGTCGAAATATATTGGTGCTAAATTTAATGTATGGTTTTTAAAATTGTTTTTTCTTATAGTCCAATTTCTCCATATCTCATCATCACAAAAAGAATTACTTTCAAATTGAGAAGAAAACTTGCTCCAAAACTTTATTGCTCTTGGATTTGTAAATCTAGTTGAAAAAACAAATTGACCTTCAAACAATTTAGTGATTTCATTTGCAAACCAAATTGCATTGTCATTTTCCCGATATTCAGGGCAGACATAAAATTCAGCAAAATCATATAGCATAATTCCAAGTTCTCTAATCATAGCAAGTCCTGCAATTTTGTTGTCTATCAAAAGATAGAAAGGAAATCTAGTTTTATCAGTCCAATAGCAATCAAACCATTTATAGATAGGTGCGCCATTTTCATCAAAAGTAATATGAGGGTCAAATTGCGACAATTCGGTTAAATAATCATAAAACACCTTTTTCATTTCGAATTTATTTCTTATATTTACAAGTTCTATCTTTCTCATAATTTCTCCTTGTTAATAAAACATTATAAAATTTTTTTAATATTAATTATTAAATATTAAAATAATTATTTAATTTAATTTAATTTTAACATATAATTATTTTTATTCCAATTAATTTATTTATTTTTTAATAAAATTAAATTTTTTTTATTAATAAATTTAAAAAAATATCATTTTGCGTAAGCAAGTTCAAATTATATAAAAATAAACAAGTTCAAATTATATAAAAATAAATTTATTTTTGTATTTTTATAATAATTTAGGCAATAAATAAATTATGGATAAAAATATGTTCCCTTTGGGAAATGGAGTTTGCTTATATTCAAAGGGGAAATTATGCACAAGTATTATTGACCAAAGCGGGAATAAAAGGGTTAGCAGACGTGATATAAAGCAAAACAAAAAGTTTTTTGATTTGCCGTTTATTCGAGGACTTACCTATTTTTTCTTTGGCATCTATCTTTATGTGCTTGCTTATTTAAGTCAAGTTGAACTTGACGACCGTAAAGAAGAGGAAAAAAATAAGAGTTTTAAATCTGCTCAAAAATTAAATTTGACTTCTGGGTTTATTGTGCTAATTGCAGGGCTTATTTTTGCTTTTTTATTTGGATTTCTTGCACTTGGCATTTTGCCTAATCATATTTTCAATTCTCTATTTCCAACTTATTTAAATTATTACTTCCGTAGTTTTATGATTGCGCTGATAAGGACTCTTTTAATATATGCAATTTTTGTTATATTAAGATTTTTGCCTTTTATGAGCGGTCTTTATTCATTTAATGGAGCGGGTTGTGAATTTTTAAAAGAAAAAGAGGGGAAGGAGATGCTTTATAGTCGCACTGAACCTTTAAATTTTTTAAATTTCTTATTAAACGTTTTTCTTATATCGACTTTTATGGTATCATTAATTGCGGTTAATATAGTCTTTTGGGCAAATTTTTTAATTAATTTATGTTTATTTTTATTATGTATAATCATTGTTTATGAACTTCTTTTATTGACAAGTAAAAGCAACATACATTTTTTAAAAGACATTGCACTTGTGACTAATTTTTTGGTATGTATTAAACCAAATATAACTCATACAGAGGTGATGCAAGTGGCAAAAATTGAACTTAGTTATGATAGCACTTTTGAAAAGGTCGATAAGGAGCATATTCCTATGTCGGCTCTTTATGCTGAAATGCAAACAAAACTAAACCAAAGTGAAAGATTTGAAAGTAGTGATATAGATTGGATTGTTGCGACTGTTCTTGGCAAAAATAGGGCAGAGGTAAAACTTGTGCGTCAAGTTTCTGCAAAAGAATATCGAGATATAATGCGAGCATGTGAAAGAAGAGCAAAGGGCGAACCTCTTTCAAGTATTTTTGGTTTTGTAGATTTCTATGGACTTAAAATTGATGTAAATAAAAAGGTTTTATCTCCAAGAATGGAAACCGAACTTTTAGTTGATGAAGTTATTAAAAAGGCAAGAGAGATTGAGGCGAAGAATATTTTAGACCTTTGTTGTGGTTCTGGTGCGATTGGCATAGCGATAGCAAAATATACAGATTGCAAAGTGACGGCTTCAGACATTTCACGACCTGCTTTATTGGTAGCCGAGAACAATGCAAAGAAAAACGACGTGAAAATTGATTTTATTTTATCTGACCTTTTTAATAACTTGAAAAAAGCAAGAAAGTATGATATAATAGTGTCAAATCCGCCATACATTAAGAGTGCGGACATTGAAAAACTTGATGTCGAAGTGAAAAAATATGACCCTAGAATCGCTCTAGATGGTGGAGAAGATGGACTTGATTTTTATAAAAGAATATTAGAATCTGCTCATAAAAAACTCGCAAAAAAAGGATGGCTATATTTTGAAGTGGGTATGGGACAAGCAGGAAAGATTCAAGATATGATGCTAGAGAATGGGTTTAGTGATGTTCAAGTCCTTAAAGATTATAATAAAATTGAGAGGATTGTTTATGGAAGAATTACAAAATGAAATCTTGGAAAAAACGGGAAAAATTAAGGAAAGATTTGACGAGCTTACAAATCTTATTTCTGACCCTCAAATAATTGCAGACAATAAACAGTGGAAAAAATTAGTTAAAGAACGTTCGTCAATTGAAGATGTTGCCGAGGCTCATGACAAACTTTTAAAAATGGTCAACGATATAAAGTCTTGTAAAGAGGGTTATGCAACTGAAAAAGATGCCGCTCTCAAACAAATGTTCTATGATGAAATTGGCTCATTAGAAAAACAAATTGATGATGAAATTGAAGAAATAAAGATTTTGCTTTTGCCTAAAGATGTTAATGATGATAACAACGTTATCATTGAAATTAGACAGGCGGCAGGTGGCGAAGAAGCAGGTCTTTTTGCAAGCGAACTTTATAGAATGTATTGTATGTATGCAGAAAATAAGCACTGGAAAATTGAAGTCATGGACATTAATCAAACCGAACTTGGAGGCATCAAGGAAATAACCTTTTTAGTTAAAGGGAAAGGGGCTTATAGTAGGCTTAAATATGAAAGTGGAGTTCATAGAGTTCAAAGAGTTCCTCAAACAGAAAGTGGCGGACGTATTCACACATCCACTGTGACTGTTGCGGTATTGCCAGAAATTGAGGAAGTGGAATTTGAAATAGAAGATAAGGACATTAAAATAGATACATATCATTCTTCTGGTGCGGGTGGACAAAACGTAAATAAAACTGAATCGGCTATAAGAATTACCCATCTTCCAACAGGAATAGTTGTAAATTGCCAAGATGAAAGGTCGCAATTAAAAAACAAAGAACGTGCAATGAGCATACTTCGTTCAAAACTATACGACTATTATCAAGGACAAATAGAAAGCGAATATAAAGAAAACAGAAAAAATCAGGTGGGGACTGGCGACCGCTCTGAAAGAGTTAGGACTTACAATTATCCTCAAGGCAGGGTTACAGACCATAGAGTGAATTTGACTTCATATGATTTGACGGGTGTTTTGAATGGGGATATAGACGAATTTATAGATGCACTTGCTATGAAAGATAGAGCAGAAAAACTTGCTAACCTATGAACTATATTATTAAACAAATAATTTTTATTAATAAATTAATAAAATTATAATATAAAATAATAAAAATAAAAAAAACAATAAAATAAACATTAAAATAAATTATATTAATAAAAAATAATTCTATATTAACAATAATTAATAATTAATAATTAATAAAAATCAAATATTAAAAAATAAAAATGTAAATTTTGCATTTTTATTTTTTAATTTTATAATGTTTAGCGATTTAAGCATTATTGTAAAAGAATAGATAAATGTAGATAGTCATTGATGATAAATCTTGTAAAACTATAAAGAATTAGTGATGTTCAGGTTATTTGATAACATAGAAAAGTTTTTACTCTTTTATCGTCCCAAAAATTTTCAATCTTATAAAAATAGAAATAAGATGTCAAAAGTGAATTTTATGCAAAAAACGATTTTTTGAAGAGTAAAATCATAGAAGGCAATAAAAAAACAAAAACCTTTAGGTCTTTGCTTAAGAATAAAAATATTTTTTATCATTCAGCATCGCCTCGGCAAGATGATTTCTCATCTGCCTAGAACTTGATAAACATCTTTTTATAGTATATTATTTTACATTATTATGGTTGTATTGTTTTGGCTATTTTAAAAGTTGTTTAATCAGTCCCTCTACCTCATCGGTGTTCGTTATTTGAACACCGCCTCCACCAATTTCTTCAAAAGGTTTGATGTCAACGTTATATCGATCACCAATCACTATAAATTGAGAGGGGACTAGCCCTTCGCTTTGCAAAATGTCTTTATATGCTTCTTGTTTATTTATAATTTGAAGTTTCTCACCATCAGATGCATAAATTCTACTGAATATTGATAAGTCTATGTTCATTTGCGAGGCTTTAATGTGAACATTGTCTAAATATTCGCTCGAAACTAGGAATAATTTATATTTTTCTAGTAGCGACCGCATTAAAGCATTGTTTACTGTTTGAATGTGAGAAAAATTTTCTGGATAAAAATGTTCGGTTCTATATTTTATCCAATCTTCTTGCATAATTCCTATTTTTGAACAATTTTGACTGACTGAAACTCTCCGTTCTCCCGCAAGGTCAAATCCAAAAAGTTTTATTATATTTGTAATTTCATCTTCGTTATAATTGGTTAGGTCTAGTAATGCTTTTTTAAGATAATTAAAGTAGCTTTCTTGAGCCAGTGGATTATAATATAAAGTTTCGTCAAAGTCAAATATTATGCTCTTTAAATCTTTCTTATTGTCAAGACTGAAATTATATGTTTTCATTTCTATTTAGTTTAATCCTCTCTTGTGTTATCGCAAGAAATTTAATTTACTTACGAAAATTATTTTATGTTGTGTAATTAAAAATAGTTCATATCAAAATATTAAATTTAAAATTAATTATTAATTTTTTTAAATCTATTTTCTGCTTAATATTTTGACATGCAATTATACTACATTTTTTAAAAATAATCAAGAGATTTTTAAAATTTAATTATCGCTTGCAACTTCAACTGTGAAATTAACATTTACTTCAGGATGTAGTTTTGCACTAATTGTATATACTCCTATTGCTTTAATAGGTTCTTTGAGTTCAATCTTTCTCTTATCAACTTCATACCCCATAGCCTTAAGTCCTTCGCTTATTTCTTTTGAGGTTATAGACCCGAAGGTTTTGCCATTTTCACCGCATTTAATTTTTACAACGACTCTTGTTTTGTTGATTTTTTGTCCTAATTCTTGAGCCTCCTGTTTTTGCATCTCTTTATGAAAAGCATTTGCACTTTGTTTTGACAAATTTTCGCTCAAAGCACTAGAATCAGCCTTTTTTGCTTTCCCAGTTTTAATTAAAAAGTTGTTTGCATAACCATCAGCCACTTCCTTTATTTCGCCTTTTTTACCCGTTCCACGAACGTCACACAATAATAAAACTTTCATCTTTTATTCTCCTTATATAATCGGAACTATTTTTATTATTAAATTCCTATAATCATATTTTATTGTAAATATGAATAAAAGTCAAATGATTGTCAATAAATGATAGTAGGAGATTTTTATGGATATAAGATGTAGAAAGGTAACTTGTAAATATAATGATAGGTTTGTATGTAAGGCTAAAGATATTTTAGTTAATGATAAGGTGATTTGTTCAACTTTTGAAAATGATGAAAATAAAAAAGAGGTTCAAGATGTGACAAAACATCTTTTTGAACGCAAGCCCGATTTTGCTCCGCAACGAGATAGCAAAGCACTTGAGATAAAATGTAAGGCAAAATGTCTTTTCAATCATAATGGTCAATGTGTTTCAAATGGTATAACCCTTAATTCTATAAAAGAAAAACCATATTGTGTAAGTTTTCTAGGCAAGTAAAAAGAAAAATTAAATGAAAGATAGGATATATAATTATCTGCCATCTTTTAAATGTTTAAATTTAACATCTTTAACAAGGCTTATATAACCCATTGGGCTTCAGTCTTTACTTAAAGATTATTTTGATTGTATCAGATAAAATATATAAAAGATTGAAATTTGCGTAAATATTAAAAATTTTTAGCAAAAATTTATCAACTTGCTTGATATTTTGTAAATTATGGTCTATAATTTTTCTATGGAAAAAAATAAAAAAATGTCTAAATCTGAAGAAAAAAAAGTGAATGGCAATGCACAACCTCAAGTTCAAGAAAAAGAGGGTGTTAAAATTGAACCTTACAAAGTTTTTGGCAAAGATATTTCTTTAACAGATCCAGAAATTATCACCTATTATAAAACACGTATGAAGATGATGGCGATAAGATTTCAACTTGTTGGTCGTGTTAATAATAACGGCGTTTATAAAATTTCTAAAGATGTTAAAACCGATTTAGTTCGAATGTTAAAAGAGATAGAAGACTCTGATAATGATTGGTATAGGGCTAGTGCTGTCTATATGAAAAAATATTATTTCTTTCATGTTAAGTTGACTATGCTTGATAATGACCATGCCAGAGCATCGCTTTATCTTTCCGAATATGTCGGAGATTATTTTTCTGAAGAATATATTGTTTCTCATATTGCTGATTATGATGATATTTATGATGACGAATTTAGAATTAAAGTTCGAAAAGTTTTCAACTTGGTTGACGTTGCTGTCCCTATGTCAGATATTCAAGTTCCAAATCTAGCAGTAGTTATACAAGATGATTTAGATTTAGACCTTATAGTTGGTGGACTTTACAACGTTGCTTCTCAAATTTATTTATCGAAAATATTAGAAGTTTTAGGTAAAACTGAAAAAGGTAAAAAAATTCTTGAAAGATATAAAGAACTTTTGTCAGAAAAAGAAGAAGGAATATCTAAAGAAAAGCACAAATATTCATCTTTAAAAGTTTTACTTGATAAAGTTATTGATGAAAATGGCGGAATTGAAATATTAGCAAGCGAAAATCAAGAGATAAAAAATGTTGTCATTGAGATGAACAATTCAATCAAAGCGATTAATAACTTGCAAAATAAAACAGCTGCAATTGAAATAATGCGACCTGATAAAAAAAATGCACAGATTAAAACTGCAGGTATTGAAACTTTAATGCCAAACTCCAGAGTGGGAAGAGCATCATCTCAATCGCCAGTAAGCGGTGGAGAAAAAAGACCTGCAAGTGCAACAACTGCTCCAGTTCAACAAGGACCATCTCTTTTTGAACGTCTTATAGGGCATCAGTCTATGCAAGCTGCGCAAGGAATTGAAAGAGATTTAGAGGTTTTCTTGAGAGAATTGCAACAACTTGAAAATGAAAAAGAACAAAGACATAATGAAAACAGAGAGATTTCCAGACCAGAGCCAGAAAGTCCAATTCAAGAATCAGAGATTAACCCAAGCGAAGAAAATAGTGACGAGTTAATTTTAGGTGATGAGGAAATGAACGATGTTCGTGATGTCGAACTCAATAAAGATGATACGGAAATTATAGATGTTCGTGATACAGAATTGCAATTAGGCAGTGAAGAAGAAACTCAAATGCTAGCAACTGACGAAAAAGATATAGAAAAAATTGAGAAACCTCTTAATGAAGAACTTGAGGATGAAACAAATCAAAATCATGAGAAAAATATAGACGAGTTAAACTTGGGATTATAGTAAAATAGGTCTATAGTTAAAAATTATAAAAAATAAATAAAAAATCTCTATATATTAGAGATTTTTTTAACAAAAACCAATTTAATTTTATTAAAATTGTTTTTAAGATTAATATGAATAGAAAGAGTTAAATTTTTTTGGTGGGGTATTAAAACAAGAAACTTTTATATAAACCAAACATTCAACATAAATCCAGTTGAAGATGTAGTCGCAAATAAAATCGAAACATTAAAATCTTGAATTTCTAATTTATTTGGTCTGCAATATATTAGTTCTCCATTTTCAAGTTGAACTATGTCATAGGTTAAAAGTTGAGGGATGTTTTCATTAAAAGTCATTTCAATAAAGTATGAATCATGTTGAATAGAATCGGTGTTTCCAAAACCATCATAGTCAAAGTCATCTTTATTAAATATTGTGAAATATACAAAATCTAAAAAGTCGTTTTTAGTTTCTAGTTCTGAAAGGTTAGTTTGTTGTATGTTTAAATAATTTTCGTAATCACTTTCAATATCAAAAGTAAGTAATCCTTTTCCAATTAGAGAATCAACTGCTGTAAATGTGGTGTCTTTATTAATCGTAATATCAGAGCCTAGGAAAAACTCCTTTTGAGTGGAAATTAATTGATTGTCATCATTTTTCCAATAGCCAAAACTATTATTTGTTGCGGTTACTTTGTAAAGTCCATTACCGACATGTTCGATAACACCGTTTTTAACAGAAACATTGAAGCCATTAAAAACAATTTCATCACCAGAAAAGGTTGACGGAGAGAATGAGGCAACAAGATTGATATTTTCTGTTACAACAATTTCTCTTGGATTTTGAGTGACTCCATCGCTCCAACTTGTGAAATAGTAGCCATCAAAGGCAACGGCCTCGATAGTAGCAAGGGAGTTTTCATTATATGTGCCAGAGCCACTGACATAACCATAATTACTATTATTGCTCACGGCAACGATTTGATAACTATTGACATCATCATCTTGTCCAGAAGTTCCATTATCATTACAAGCAAAAAGGACAAGACAAGGTAAAACAAGAATAAAAGATAAAATAAACCTATATAATTTTTTCATTAGTAAACTCCAAATAAAACAACTACAATAATTATGTATCACTTTCGACAAAATGTCAAATAATTAGACAATATTTTTGCAAAAAAACAAATAAATTAAATTGTAATTAAAAATTTTAAATATTGTTGACATTATAAAAGTTTTGTTGTATAATTTTTGGGTAGTTAAATGGACTGCTAGCTCAGTTGGTAGAGCATTCGACTCTTAAATAATTGGTCTGTATGCTCAAAACTCCTTATTTTCCTAGTATTTACAAGGTTTTTATACTAGTAAAAATCAAAAGTTATAAAACTTTTATAAAAAACCTTATAAAAATCAATATAAATTTGGGTTATTAGCTCAGTTGGTAGAGCACCTGACTCTTAATCAGGGTGTCCGGGGTTCGAGCCCCCGATGACCCACCAATTAAGAAAGAAAGTTGTTTGTTTGGCAACTTTTTTTATTTTCTTTTAATGTTTAAGTAAATAATAATTTGTTTATTAAATTGCTTGCCTTTTTATCTGCTTCGCTTGTGTAATGAGTATATATATTTAATGTCGTGCTAATATTACTATGCCCAGCTCTTGCAGAAACTGTTTTAATATCTACACCATTTACTAATTGCATTGTAATATTTGTATGCCTTAACCCATGTGGTGTTACTAATTTTAAATTATTATCTTCTTCAAATTTTCTTAGCCATTTTGCAACTGTTGAACCTGCCATATTTTTGCCGTCCCAAGTTGTAAATAGCCTATCAGTGTTTATCCATAAAT
>CALWCW010000018.1 GCA_944376495.1 uncultured Clostridia bacterium
TTAGACCGCATATCTATTATACACGAAATTTTAAATTCTGGACTATATTTTTTAAATTTACTTCCTTTCTTCGCCATAAAAAAGTGAACCTCCTTAAGTGTCTAACTTTTGGGGTTCACTTCAAATAAACACATTATTTTTAATAATTAATTTTATATTTAATTTTTTTATTGCTTTTTGAATTTTCTTAACTTGCTGTATCGTAAGTTATAACATATTTGATATAACCTTCTCGGTCGCTTTCGCTTTGTTTAACAATAGTGCTGTAATCATTTATCGAACTTGAATTTTCTAAATCTCCAGCACCCTCTAAATCTGCCTTAATATAAAGATTGTATGATTCTCTATTAAGCATATTGTAATAACCTCCTGATCCTGCAGTATCTTTGTCCTTAATATAATCATAATCCATATCAAAACCATAATTTATAAAAAAGTTTAATACAGATTGATTATCACATATAATCGTATCTGTAGCCGCAACAATATCTATAATAGCAGTGAATTCTTTTTCTTTTAATCCCTTTTCTAATACAAGTTCTTTAATTAGTAAAGGTGCAGCCGCCAAATAATCGCCGTCGCTATCACTAATCATTGTATTTAAATCACGTATATTTAAATAAAAATCGTCTAAATCTAAAAGACTACTGCCTATAACTACAGTTGCTCCTTCTGATACAACACCTCCTCTAAAAAGATCATATATGTTGCAAGGAGTATTCCAATATATATATTCTACTGAACATCCACTAAAATTATACGACCACTGAATGCCATTTGTATTATAATTTAATATTACTCTTTTTAAGTTTGAACCTGCAAAGGCATATTCCCCAATCGATAGTAAATTTGAACTTGGAGAAAACTCTGTCACACCACTCATTGCAAATGCTCCATTCCCAATTGATTGCAAATTTGTTAAAGTTGAAAAATCAACATCTAAATTTTCACACCCCGAAAATGTGTTATCTCCTATCTCTTGTATATTTTGCAAATTAATATTTGTTAGAGAAATGCAATCTTCAAAAACTCCTTCACCTGAATATTGTCCTATTTGAGTAATATTTTCTAAATTAATCTCTGTTAAAGCAGTGCATCCTGCAAATGATAATTTATCTCTATTGCTTGTATTAATTGTTGTAATAGTATTTGGTAAAGTTACAGTCTGTAATGATGTGCAATCTGAAAAATCTGCATAAAATATGCTTAATGAAACAGAACTTAAGTCAATATTTGTTAATGATATGCAACCAGAAAAATTCCCTCCGTCTATGACAGTCACATTACTAAAATCAAACGATTTTAAAGCAGTAAGTCTATTAAAATAACCGCCTACTCCTATAATATCTTTTGAAAAATAAATATTTTCTAATATTGTATTATCACTTTCAATTGAATTGTCTGAACCCTCCAAAGTTATAACTGCAACTCCGTTATAAGTCAAAGGCACAACAATCTCCTCTTTATCAAAACTAGTAATTTGTGCTATAGCATAGGTTTCCTCTTGCTCTTGTCCAGGGAGTGTGCTGGGATATTCAGTAAAAGTTAAAACATCTAAAGTTGCCATTTTGGTATATAATGTCATATCACTTGTTATTGGAGTTGAAAAATCTACATTTTCAGTCATTTCTTCATCAGCATACCAGCCCAGTGAATTTTCCGATGTTACTGAAGGAATTTTTTCTGATAATGTTTGTCCGTATTCAACAACTGAAGTTGTTTCTACTCCGTCAATCACTGTTTTCACTTGATATGAGTTTATCTCAACTCCTTCAATTGTCAATACAATGTTTTCTTGTATATTTTCTATTGTATAAACTCCCTCTTGTGCAGTAAGTGTTTGCTCTCCAACTTTGACCACTATTTGACTTTGATTATACTGCTCGTCAAGATTGATTTTAAATGATATTGAACCTTTATACTCAACATTTGTGATTGCTGATAACTCCTCATTTGTTGTCGCATCAACTATTGTGAAATGTTCACTTGTTGGCATTGATACCATAAATGTTATTGCTTGATATTTTGCATAGATTGTCGAATCGGCTGTTATCACATCATCATCGTTATATCTTTCTGTGCATTCTTCATCTTTAAACCAGCCAACAAAATAATAGCCTTCAACTGGTTTTAATTTTAAGTCTGATATTTTTGCTTCTTTCCCAACTGTCACACTTTCACTTGACATTCCGTCTATGTTATAGTCAATTGTCACATCAAAACTATTCATATCGTTTTGAGATAAGACAACAGCAGTTGGAATCACAATTGCAGCAACTGCAACAACACCAGCAGTCGCACCTATTGCAATCTTAGCAGTTTTTGTTAGTCCTTTTTTAGCAACTTCTTTTGTCACTTCTTCGCCAGCACTCTTCGTTTCTTCTGTTTCTTTTTCCTTTTTTTACTCCTTTTTAAAATAAATCTCTATTAATAATTATAATTCGGGGGGGGGAATTGTCAAATAAATTACAAAGAAATTTAAAAATTTGGCTAATTTTTATTTATTTTGTGCTATTTTTCGATTTAATATAAGCAAAATTAAGAAAAAACCATTAATTAATACATTAAATAATTAAAACTTAAAAAAAGCAATCATAAAAATGACTGCCTTTTAATTTCAAAATCTTATTCCAATGAGTTTTCTTCTTTGTTTAAAAGTTGTTCAAGAGAAATGGTGTTTTCGTCGAATGTTCTTATCATTCTTTTTCCTTCTTCTTTTTTCCATGCCAAATATTCATCATAAACCATTCCAGTGGCTTTTTTATAACATGAATTTCTGTCATCTAATAAAGCATAGAGTTTTACATCTTTTCTTCCATTATTAAACTCAACTGCAATATTAACACCCATTTTTCTTGCAACTTCAAAAAATTTAACGACATCTTCAAGTCCTGCTCCTATATTAGAAACTGAAACAAAACTTGCTTGATTTTGAATTGCTTCTTTTATTCTTGTATCCATACTCAATCTCCTTTTGGGGGTTCATTATACAATAATCTATATGAAAAATCAATACCCAAAATTAAGATTTTTAAAAAATTTTTAAGAAATTTGTAGAACTGTTTTGTAAACGAATGTAAAAAGTCTATTATTAAGCCTTCTTTGACTTATTTTTTATAATTTCACTTTCATCCACTTTACCTTTTTTATCTATAACCTTTAAACCCTTTGATTTTAAAAATTGAATTAAGTCATCAACAACTCCTTTAGTCATTCCTCGTTGATTTAAAACAAAACTTTGTGCTTTGTTGATATAAATAAAAATATAAGTCTTATATATATCAACACGGAAAAGGCTTTCATAAGTTACTCTAGAATTTGCCTCTTCCTTATAATCGTTGCTAGTAAGAGAAGCTGTTGCTTCGTTTGATATAATCATATAATCATTATAAAATTCAAAGGTATTTAAGTATTTTTTATCTCCAAGCATTAACTTGTTTTGTTTCTTCATTGAATCTTTCATCATGTAAGGAAATAAAACAACTCCGCCAAGAAATCCTGCAACAATGACTGTAATTCCAAGATAAAGTTCTATAAAACATAGTCCTACGCCTGCAAGAACAAACACGGCAACGATTGCTATTGCCATAGTGATAATAGTCTTTTTTAAGGCGTAGTTTTGAAAAACTAAAAGTTCTTCTTCATTGAGCCTACTAGTATTTTTAAAAAGCACTTCATCTGATCTTTGCACTTGCTTTTCTTTTTCTTCAATTTTATTTTCTGTATCTTCTAGTTGAATATCTTTGTTTATTTTTTCTTCTTCAATTTTTTCTTTGTCTTCCATAATTCCTTCTTTCTACTTTTTCACATATAAAAGTCGAACAATCCAATTTATTAATCTTATAGGCATTAATTTAGCAAGCAATGTCACACATTTATAAGATAATCCCACCGTCTTTCTAAGTGGCGGATTTCTCTTTTTTATGACTTTGCAAATGACTTTTGCAACAGATTGAGGACTCTTGCCTGTTTGCTCATCTTTTTCAACTTTCTTTATAGATTTTATAATGCTGGCGGTTTCACTATTATCTTTATTGTCATTTTCAATAACTCTTGCTTGAGTGAAATTTGTCTTTGTATCTCCCGGTAAAATTGCACATACCTTAATACCAAATTGTTTAACTTCATTTGCAAGCGCTCTTGAAAAGATTTCCACCCCTGCTTTTGTCGCACTATAAGTTGCTTGATAAGGCAAAGGAATTAACCCACCCACAGATGAGATGTTTATTATTTTACCGCCACCTGATTTTTTAAGAAACTTTATAGCCCTTCCACTAATACATATAAGGGATGATAAATTAGTGTCTATCAATTTATAAACATTTTCCACACTTGCATTATCTATTGCACCAGCAATTCCAAATCCCGCATTATTTACAACAACATCAATTTTTCCTTCAATAGAAAAAATCTCATTTAGTATTCGGTCAATTTCTTCCACTTGGTTGACGTCACATTGATAATTTTTTTTACAAACATCTTCTGGAGCCAACCCACTTCTAGATATATTATATACTTTGCACCCTCGTTTTGCAAGTTCTTGTGCAGTTGCAAGTCCAATTCCACTACTTGCCCCTGTAATTACCACAACTTTATCTAATAGTCTTTTTTTCATATTTATACCCAATCAATTTTTAAAAATTTAAAATATTTATTGTTCATATTTTTTATAATTTATAATTATTTTTTTATACGTTGTATTTTAATTTTTTTTATTAAATAATTCTAATAATTTTAGTATTTAATTTATTATATATTTTTATTTTTCTTTTTTAATTATTCTTTATAGAACCTAGTGCAAGCAATGGCAAGAGCCCCACTTCCAATATGACAAGCAACACTTAAAGACAAAGGATTAATATATTTTACTGGAACGTTTGGAATTTCCTCTTCAATTTGTTTTGCAAATTCCTTTGCTTTATCTTCGCAATTTGTATATGCAACATCAATTTGCATTTCACCATTTTTTACATATTCTGCAAAACGGGTTTCTAAATCTTTTTTAACGGCACTTATCATCCTTGCTCTTGCTGCCTTTTCATTCATAACCTTTGCAAATTGGTCAAGTTTTCCTCCTTGAATTTGCAAAACTGGTTTAATATTTAAAAGAGTCCCAATTGCCGCTGCTGCAGGAGTCACACGCCCACCTTTCTTTAAATATTTTAAAGTGCTAACCATAATATATATACTTGAGTCACGTTTTGTTCTTTCTAAATATTCTTTAATTTCCTTTGCATCACATCCTTTATCTGCCAAAGCCTTTGCATCAAAAACAGATTGTCTTTGGGTCACAGAAATTCTTTGGTTATCAACAACTTGAACTTTTCCGTCAAAATCTTTTGCAAAGGTCATAGCAGTTTCACATGACATACTGAGCGAACTTGACATAGGAATATGAACAACCTCATCATAATCTTTTAAAAGATTTTCCCATAGTTCTGTTATATTTCCTATTGCTGGTTGAGAAGTTGAAATATCTGCATCATTTAATAATTTTTGATAAAACTCGCTTTGCGTCAAATTTATATCTTCAAAATACTCCTCTCCATCTATTGTGAATGGCATTGGAATAACATAAATTCCTTCCATTTCCTTTGCCTCAAGTTGAGTTATTCCACTATTGCTATCAGTAACAATTGCTATTTTTTTCATAAATTTATAATTCTCCTTTATTTTTATAAATATGATTTTGTTTATAAAAAAATAATTATAAGACTTTATTAGCAGCGAATCAGCATTTTAAGTCTAACTTTTTTTATAAACATTCGTTTTATTTTAACATATTTACAAGGTATTTACAAAATATATCTTCAATTTTGACAAAAAAATATCTTACAAATTTAAAAAATCGTTATGATTTAAAATTGAAACAAGTTATAATTAAATTGTTTAGGAGATTTCATGGCTATTTTAAATGATAACAATAAGAAAGATAAAATAAATGTAGGCTTCTTTATTGACTCCTTTTTCCCGATGATTGATGGAGTTATCAATGTAGTCGATAATCTCGCCAAATTACTTGTTGACAAATGCAATGTTACAGTTTTTACTATAAAAGCAAATAAAGGCAAAATAGACCCATTACCTCACCCTTATAAAGTGATAAAAACTTCATCAATTCCCATTTTCTTTTTAGATTATAATTTGCCTCTTCCTGTGATTGATTTTAAGTTCAAAAAACAATTAAAAAATAGTAATCTTGATATTGTTTATTTCCATTCACCTATGACTATTGCGAAACTAGCTATAAAGTATGCAAAGAAAAATAATATACCTATATTGTGTCATTTACATTCACAATATAAACAAGATTTTTATAGGGCAACTAAATCAAAATTTCTCATCAAAAAACTTATGTCTTATATAATGAAAAAATATAATCAAAGCGATTTAGCAATTGCAGTCAACGAATTTACTAAAGAGTTGTTTATAAATGACTATGGATTAAACTCCCCAGTGAAAGTTGTGTATAACGCAACCGATATGAAACCTTTAGAAAACAAAAATGAAATTAATAAATTAATTAATGAAAAATATAATTTAAAGGCTGATGAATACGTATTTTGTTATGTTGGTAGAATAAATAAACTTAAAAATATTGACTTGATTTTAAATTCACTAGTATTATTAAAAGAAAAGGACTTTTTCAATTTTAAATTGCTTATAGTTGGAAATGGAAACGATTTAGAATATTTTAAAACCCAAGTCAAAAATTTAAACTTAAAAGAAAATGTGGTTTTTACAGATAGCATTAGCGATAGGAATCTTTTAAGTGCAATTTATTCTAGAAGCAATTTACTATTATTCCCTTCTACTTATGATACAGATGGAATTGTTAAGTTTGAAGCCGCATCACAATCTACCCCTTGTGTTTGCGTTGAAAATACAGGAGTTGCATCATCCATTACTCATCTTGAAAATGGCTATATAAGCAAAAATAATGCTGAAGATTTTGCAAATACAATAATAAAGGCAATGACTAATAAAGAACAATATGAAAAAGTTTGCAAAAATTGCTTCCGTGACCTTTATAGAACATGGCAAAATAGTGCAGATGAAATATACAATATCATGCTAGATTTAATAAATCAAAGGAGAAAAAATAATGAAAAAAACAGGATTTGATAATGAATTATATTTGAAACTTCAAAGCGAAAAAATTTTGGAGAGAATAAATGAATTTGATAACAAACTTTATCTTGAATTTGGTGGAAAATTGTTTGATGATTATCATGCAGCAAGAGTTCTTCCCGGTTTTGACCCCAATATTAAAACAAAACTATTAATAAAATTAAAAGATAAGGCTGAAATTATTTTTTGTATCAGTGCAAATGATATTGAAAAAAATAGAATACGTTCAGATTTGGGCTTAAGTTATGACAACGAAATGCTCCGAATTATTGACAACTTAAGAGCACTTGGACTTTACGTATCTTCTATTGTTATCACATTGTTTAAAGGACAACCAAGTGCTTTGAAATTCGCACAAAAACTTGAAAATCATGGTGAAAAAGTATATTTTCATAAATACACAAAGGGCTACCCTAGTGAAGTGGAAGTTATAGTTTCAGATGAAGGCTATGGAGCCAATAGTTATATTGAAACAACTCGTCCTCTTGTCGTTGTTACCGCACCTGGTCCATCAAGCGGCAAACTTGCAACTTGCTTAAGTCAAATGTATCATGAATTTAAAAGAGGAATAAAATCTGGTTACGCAAAATTTGAGACATTTCCAGTTTGGAATTTACCACTCAACAGCCCAGTCAATATTGCATATGAAGCAGCAACGGCTGATTTAAAAGACGTAAACCAGATTGACCCCTATCATTTCAATGCGTATGGGACTTTAGCAGTCAACTATAACCGTGACATTGAAGTCTTTCCTATATTAAAAAACATCCTAAAGAAAATTACTGGAGAAGAAATATACAAATCTCCTACTGACATGGGTGTCAATATGGTCTCAAGTGCTATAACAGACGTGCGAATCGTTGAAGAAGCAGCAAAAAAAGAAGTTGTGCGAAGATATTTTAAAACAGAATGTGATTATAAACGTGGACAAGCAAGTTTTGATACTGTTGAGAGAACAAGATATTTAATGGCTGAACTTAACCTTACTCCAGATTATTTAACTGTTTCAACACAAGCTAAAAAGGTCACTAAAAATAGTGGCTATCCTTGTGTAGCACTTGAACTTCCAAATGGTGAAGTGGTTTATGGGAAAAATAAAAAAATCATCTCTGCAAGCGGAGCGGTGATTTTAAACGCCTTAAGAACTCTTGCAGGACTTGGGGATGATTTTGATATAATTTCTGATGATATTTTAATGCCTATTGTCCAGTTAAGGACAGAATATTTGCACTCAAAATGTAGTGTTTTAACAGTTGATGATGTTTTAATTGCCCTAGCAATTTCCTCACAAGTAAACGAAAAAGCGAAGAGAGCAATCGAAAAACTGCCAAAACTTTCTGCATGTGATGCACATTCGACATACATATTATCACCTGCCGAAGAACTATCACTCAAAAAAATAGGAATAAGCATCACTTGCGAACCTGTTTTTCTAAATAACAATCTTTTTGAAGACTAATTTTATTTTGAATATTGTTTCCTTATAGAAAATAAAACTTTAATAAAGATGCACTTCTAGTATAAATTTAGAGGTGCATTTGTTTATTATTTTATTTCGTTTCACTAAAATCTTTTATTTTAAATTAAATAATATTTCTTCAACACTTTCATCAAAAGATAATGTTTATCTTTTATTTCACTTGGACATGATGGGTAATCTTTATTAATACGAACTAAATAAGTATCTTTAAAATTATAAGTCATATTTTCAAACGGAAATCTTATAATAGATGGTGTATTATACCCTACACCAATTTCTTTTAACAATAATCTTTTAACACTTGCCTCTTTAACAAACAAAATAGATGACTTGACAAAATAAAAATAAATGCACATTAATAATTGTTCAATGTGCATTTTTTGATTTTGTTTTATTTTTCTTGATATTCATATTTCCCTATTTGATTTTTAGAAAACATTAGTTTATGAGAATATAAACTACGCAACTTATCAATTCCCAAATCATACTCTAAATGAAAGCCAAGTTCTAACATTTGATTTTTTAAAATTTCAAATTGCTCATCTTCACTTAACCCCTTCCCAAAGACCTCTTCGTTATAGACATAATCAACAAGACCAATATCTTTAATCTCCTGTAATTGATGCCAACAGTTTCCTTTTTTATAAATCCAATCACTCTTTTGAGTATCAAAAACTACTTTAAAGCCTTCACTAAAAAGTCGGTCAAAATACTGAAGTAAAGTCTTAAAATCAACTTTAATTTTATCAGGAAGATTTCTGTCAAGTAGTTTTAAATTTTCAAAACCTTCAAAATTTCTACATCTTACTAAACATCTCTTTATTTGAGCTTCATCTTTGTTTTCAAAATTTGTATCTTTACCAAAATAAATATCTCTCGTGTGCGTTTTATAAGTATTAACAAAACCATGTGCTAACAATATCTTTTCGGCACTCAACTTATCTTCTAAAATTTTAAATCCCGCCTCTACTTCTACCATTTCTACCTCCACTTTTATTAAATTATTAATTTTATGATTTATCATCTAATTTTAAAACTTTTGTATTTAAGAAAAAAATTTAAATTACAAAATTAGAAATTCGGACTTATAATAATTCAATTTGTTTTTGTGTATTTCTTTTAATAAAATTATAAAGTAAATA
>CALWCW010000019.1 GCA_944376495.1 uncultured Clostridia bacterium
CCATAGAAGGTAGGAAGCGTGAAATGATAACCCTTATATTGATATAATTCCAGAACTAAAAACAACAGAAACAAACTATCTTGTTATAAATACCAAAGTGGCATCATCTGCATCTTTAACTTCAAACTTCACTTTTGGTTTATCTGCCGATGATGGTAGCAATTATTATAAATTTACTTTTGATTTAGCAACAATCTTTAACATTGGAGCTGACAATGCTTCAACAAGTGAACATGATTGTAAATATGGTGTTACTATTAATATAGACGGATTTGACACCATAACTGAACTTGTTACTGCTTCCGAACTTAAGCATTTTGAAATTTATTTGCAATGCACAGAAGCAACTTCCCCTACTATTACTTTTACTTTAGTTTCTGATTGTGACGCAACCACAGGAACTGCACTTATTTCAAACATTGATTTTACTTCTGTTACTGCAAATGAATACAATACAGTTGAATTAAATTCAAAATATGACGACACAATTTTTAAAGTAAACCAAATTTCAACTACTGACGATGATACTTCTGATGATGATACAACTGAAGATGATAATACAACAACTGATGATAGCACTGATACTACATGGCTTTTAATACCTTCTATTATAATGGCTGTTGCCCTTTTAGTTGCAATCATTGGAATGGCATTAAGACATGTAAAAATCAAAAAAGTTGAAAAGATTAAGAAAGAGGCTTATGACCGTAAACTTGCTGTAAATCATGATGTTATTCTTATGGAAGCTCAAAAACGTCGTGATGCTGAAGTTGAAAAATTACAAAAAGCAAAACAAAGTTTTGAACAACAAAAAGCCCAAACTGAAACTGATTATAAAGCATTTATCAGAGAAAATCGAGATGCTGACGGAAAAGTTTCTAAAGCTGTTGAACGTGAATTTAAGAAATTCAATTATGATATATCAAGATTAGAAGAAAAAATCGACATCTTAAAAGAAAAAATTGATACTGTTATGACCGCCGAATACCTTGTTTCAATTGAACATAAAATTATTGCCGAAGAAGAAGAAAAATTTAAACAAGATAAGAAAGAATGGAAGAACAGCAAAAAAACAGAAAAGAAAAATTCTAAAATGAAAGACAGTAATAAAGCATCTAATAAATAAAAATGATTAAGATATAAAAAGACTCAACAGTTCACTCTTTGAGTCTTTTTATTTTTATCTATATTAAAAAATTTGATTAATTAAAAATACAAAAAATATATTTTTCTTGTTATTTTTTATTATATTTGTTACAATATATATATAATGGATGTTGAATTAAAAATAATTGAATTTTTACAGGCTAATATTTCGCCTGGGTGGATAACTTTTTTCCAATTTGTTACTATGTTTGGAAGTTATCTAGGTTTTTTTATTACATTCATTATTTTATTCATAAAAAAACGTAATTTAAGTTATGCCCTTGCAATTGCTTTTGTGGTTTCATCAATTATAAATCATTTTCTCAAATTAATTATTGCTAAAGATAGACCTTTTGTAAACAACGAACAAATCAAAAATTACGGAAACGAAGATGGATATAGTATGCCCTCTGGTCATAGTCTTTGTGCAGGAATATTTGCAACATATCTTTTTTACTTCATTTTGCAAACCTACAAAAAAATAAGTTATCGAATTTGTGGTGGTATTTTTCTTTCTCTCTTTGCCATTCTAATAGCGTTTTCAAGAATGGTTCTTGGAGTTCATTATCTTTCAGATGTGCTTCTTGGATTAATACTAGGAATATTATTTGCTATTATTTCAATTTTATTGTATAATTTAACTATAAAATCATTTAAACGAAAATTAAAATAATTGATTGTTATCTTGATAATAGAGTTGAATATTAACAATTAAATAATAAATGATTTTAAAGTTTTTAATCTTTCTTTCGAGGCAAAGGAATGCTTGCACTTGTGCAAGCGTTTGCCGAAGGCAAACAAAAATTTTTAATTCTTAAAATTTTTAATTCCTTTGCCTCGAATAAAAACATAAACGGAGTTAAATATAATGAATGAAATATTATCTGTAATTACGAACAACGAAAATGAAACTATGCTAGTAGGTGAAAAACTTGCAAAAACAGTTGGAAAGGGAGTTGTATTTACTTTAATAGGTGATTTAGGAGTAGGAAAGACTCACTTTGTAAAAGGTTTTGTGAAAGGAATAGGCTCGCCTAGTCTTGTCACAAGTCCGACCTTTACCCTGCTTAATATATATGAAGGCGGGAAAGAACCTGTTTATCATTTTGATATGTATAGATTATCCTCAAAAGAAGAAGCAGAAGAACTTGGGTTTGATGAATATTTTAATCTAAAAACACTTGACGGAATAGTTTTTGTAGAATGGCCAAATCAAGTTGAAGGGCTCATAAAGTGTCCTCATATTGAAATAAAAATTGACAAACTTGATGATAACAAAAGAAAGATTACCCTATTAAATTCTACAGGAGAGCAAAAATGATAGCAATTTCAACCGCTTATAAAGAAGCACTAATAGGAATCAAAATAAAAGATAAAGAAATTTGCACTACATTAGATTCAAATTGCAAACATTCAGAAAATTTATTAAAAACAATAGATGAAAAATTATCAGAAATAAATTATTCTTTTAAAGATAACAAAACAATGGCAGTTGTCATTGGTCCAGGCTCGTTCACGGGACTTAGAATTAGCATATCACTTATTAAAGGGTTATATTGTGGTTCACCTTTTAAAATAGTCCCAATAACAACCTTTGAACTTCTTGCATATAGTTATGTTAAACATAACTCACCTAAAGAAGATTTTTGCTGTATAATAAATGCGTTAAGTGGGTATTTCTATAAATGTTGCTTTAATAAAAATGGTGAAAAAATAGGTCAGGAAGAATTAATTGACAGTTCTCAACTTAAAGAAATAAAAATAGATATTGTAGGATTAAAAGAAGATGAACTTTTCGATCAAACAATATCACCTACCGCTGAAGAACTTTTACAACTAGCCTTAATTAAGGAAAAAAATGATGAATTTTTAAGTGATTTAAACAATTTAATTCCTTTATATTTAAGAAAAAGTCAAGCAGAAGATGATTTAGAGCAGAAAATCAAAAATTCTTAAAAAACTTTTAAAAATTACTTAAAATTAATAGACAATTTCATTATATATTTGTATAATGTGTTAGAAAAATAAATTAAAAAATTAAAGGAGAAATTATGAAAAAACCTGTTTATATTAGATGCCCTAGATGTGAACTAAATTATATTCAAAAAAAGGATAAATACTGCTCTGTATGTAAAGCAGAAATGGAAGCAAAAAAGGATTATGTTGATGACATAGATTTAGAACTTTGTCCAATTTGCAAAACAAATTATATACAACCAGATGAAATTATGTGTGCTAGTTGTTTGAAAGAACATCAAAATGAAGATGGTGAACTTAATTCAGATTGGGAAGACTATATAGTTAGAGAAGATGAAGATGATATAATGTCTATTGATGACGAAACAGGAGATATGGCTTCTGTCAACGATATCACAAAATCTAGCCTTCTAGATGATGATGATTTATCACCAGATATTGCTTTTGATGACGAAGATGGTGACCTTAACTTCGGTGATGAAGAATTTGACGAAGAAGATGGTGAAGAAGACGATGACGAAGATATGAATTTTGATGATGACGATGATGATTTTGATGATTATGACGACGATGACGATGATGACGACGACTATGATGATTATGATGATGACGAGGACTAAAAAAATATAATTGAATATCAATTTAAAAATATTTGATTTAATAGATTAATGTTTTTAATATCATTATATTAAGTTTATATTAAAAATTATAAAAAACACTTAATTTTAAATGGAAAAATCCATAAATTAAGTGTTTTATTTTATTTTTTTTGCTATCATAAATCCATCATCTATTTTTATAAGTTCACTTACAAAATCTTCATCATTCATAACTAAATTGTTAAATTCAATCATATGTCGAACCATTGCCCTCTTTTTATGAGTTACTTTAGAAAAATTTTCCACTAAACCACCCATTAAAACGTTATCGGCAAAAAGTAATCCGTCCTTTTTAAGTAAATTTTTTATAATAGGAAAATATTTTATATATTGCCCTTTTGCACCATCCAAAAAAATAAATTCAAATTTTTCACCTTTTTCAGCCAATTTGTTTAAAACGTTAAGAGCATCATCATTAAAAACTTGAACACGATTCTCTAAATTGTAAAATTTAAAATTTTCACAAGCCATATTAAATCGTTCTACATCTTTTTCTATTGTCCATAAATTGCCATTACATGCTCTTAACATTAAAATCCCTGAATAGCCTATCGCAGTCCCTATTTCTAAAATTTTGTCAGGCATTAAATCTTGACAACATTTTTTTAAATACTTAGCAGTTTCATCACGAACTATTGGAATAAAATTTTTTCTAGCAAAATCTTTTATCTTTTCCATAGACCACTCTTTTATATTATTCTAAAGTTACAATAGTTAAAATCATAGGACGACGTTTTGTTCTTTTAAATATAAAATTAGAAATGTTGCGTCTTAATGATGCTCTAATCATTGAAGGCTCAACCCCTCTTAAGTCGCTTTCCTTTAATGAGGCTATAATACATGCCTTTGCATCTTGAACAAAACTTTCTTGTTCGTCAGCATAAACTACACCTCTTGTAATAATAAAAGGCTCTCCAACAACCTCACCTGCAATATTATTGATATTTACACAAACAACACATATACCATCTTCTGAAAGTTGTTTTCTTTCTCTCAAAACATTACTATCCATATCGCCTATGCCCATTCCATCAACAAGTCTTTGCCCTGCTTTGACAAAACCAACTTCTTTTATAGAATTGTTGCCAAGTTCAACCTGCATACCAATGCTTGGAAGCAATACATTCCTGCCATCCATACCTAAAGTCATAGCAAGTTCTTTATGAGTTTTTAAATGTCTATATTCACCATGAATTGGAATAAAGAATTTTGGTCTAACTAAACTATGCATTAATTTCAACTCTTCTTGGCAAGCATGACCCGAAGTATGAACATCAGCAAGTTCATCATAAATCACATCTGCACCAAGTTTATATAGTGCATTTATAACATTATAAACGTTTTTCTCGTTGCCAGGGATTGGTGACGCTGATAAAATAATTAAATCATTCTCACGTATTTTAAGACTTTTAAATTCTCCCGCAGCCATTCTTGTTAATGCGCTCATTGGCTCACCTTGGCTGCCAGTTGTCATAATCAAAATTTCTTTATCATCCATTTTGTCAACCTTTTCAATGTCAACAATGTTTTCACGATTGAATTTTAATTCGCCAAGTTTCAAAGCAACTTCACTAACATTTATCATGCTTCGTCCAGTAAATGCAATCTTTCTTTTGTATTTTTCTGCTATATCCATAATTTGTTGCATACGATGAATGTTTGATGCAAAAGTTGCAACTATTATTCTATTATTAGCATGATTTTTGATGATTTCATCTAAAGCCCTACCAACTGATTTCTCACTCATTGAATAGCCTTTTCTACATACATTTGTGCTTTCACAAAGTAAAAGTTGAACACCTTTTTTCCCAATTTCACCAAGTCTTGGTAAATCTGTCATTTCTCCATCAATTGGTTCATAGTCAACTTTGAAATCTCCTGTGTGAACAACTGTGCCAACTGGAGTTGTAATTGATAAAGCGAGTGACCCTGCAATAGAATGGCTAACTTTTATAAACTCTATAGAAAAAGAACCTAACTTTAATACATTTTTAGGTTTTACAGCAATTGCTTTATACTTAACTTTTGGATACTCCTTCATCTTGTTTTCCACTAAAGCAAGTGTCAATCTAGAACCATAAATTGGGACTTGCAATTGTTGAAGTAAGAAAGGGACTGCTCCAATATGATCCTCATGTCCATGTGTCAACAAAAGCGCCTTTATTTTTGCCTTATTCTCAATTAGATATGTCATATCAGGTATAACTATATCAACTCCAGGCAACTCATCATCAGGAAAAGTTAACCCAGCATCAACAATGACAATTTCATTGTTATATTCTAGGCATGTCATATTTTTACCGATTTCTCCTACACCACCTAGAAAGGTAATTTTTAGTTTATTATTGTTCATTTTAATCTCCTTATTTAGTATCTTTATTTAAAATTTATTAGTATTTTAATCAAGCAAAAATTAAAAAACATTATTCTTTATCTTTATTTTGATTATAAAATTAGTTGACATAAAGATTACAAAAATAATTTGTAAAATTTATGTAAACTAAATTCCCTAAATAAATTAATCTCATATTATGCTGAATAATGATAATTTATTTTCATTTATTCTTAATTTTAGGTATTAAAAACAAATAACACCTATAAAATATAAACAAAATAAAGATTATAATATATATTTAGCATCTTCGATTTTATCATTTTCTTCAAGACGTTTTGGCGATAAGATTGTGTCATTATCAACGTAAAATCTCATTCCCTGACTTGAGAAAAAGACCACCATTTCAAATATATAAACTGTTGGTGAAAGAATTGGTAAGATTATAATAATCGCATATAGTCCTAAAACAATTGATAAAACAATCGCTAATAAATAAATTATAAAAGCAGTAGAGAAAACTCTTGCCCCTCTTCTCAAGCCCGCTCTCATTCCTATATAATAAGATGAAACTATATTATGGTTATATACAACTTTAGCAGGTGCCCAACCAACATTAAAAGTTTCTTTGAATGCTATTAAAAGAGATGGAACAATCACAAAAGCAAAAGGCATTATATAATCAAAAATTTGATTGTCAATTCTTGTAAGTCCCCACATACTTAAGCAAATCAATGCGTTAAAAGGCAAAGCATATAGAACTTTTAATGATGAATATGCTAATGATGTTTTTAAAGTTTTTAAGAAAGTTCCTGTAAAACTTTGTTTTTGACATGATGACATATAACCATACATCATCTCACATATTACAACCTTCCCAATATTTATTGTTAAAGGAAATATATAAAAAGTAAACAAGCAAAAATAAAGTCCAATCCATACATTTGCAAAAATTTCTCTAAAGAAAATCAAAACAAAATCTACAATTGACGTCAAGGCGTTGGCTATTGTAGAACCGTAAAATGTTCCACTTTGAAAAATATTTGCTACCTCTGCCTCCGCAAATGCAACATTAAAGGCTTCAATGTAAAATTCATGAAAAATTGCTAAAAACGCAACATAAACACCAATACATAAAACATGGTAAACTAAAAGTTTCCAAACCTTATCAAAATTTGCACATAATAATTTTACAGTATTTTTAAACATCATAGACTTATATTTTACCCTATTTTTATTTTTGTTTTCTGTCGTTATGCCAAACGCAACCAAAGGTTGTAAAAAGGCAAAACTGATTTAGTTTGTGACGAAATGCTACCTTAAAAAATCATCAGAATTTTAACATCACAAACTAAATTTGTTTATTTTATATCAATTCCTTTAATCTTCATATATTATACTATAAAACGCACAATTTAGCAAGAAAAATTTTGTCAAAAATTAAATAAAATTATTATTATTTATAAAAAAGATGAGATTTTATAAAAATAAAAGATAAAACTAATATTTAATTAATATTATATCAATATAATTTACTAAAAAATAATTAAAAAAAGTATGACAAAACAAATAAAAAAGCACCCAATGTCGATAATGAAAATCTTTAACAGGACATTGGTTGCTTATTAACATTAAATAAAAAATATGAAATAAAATTAGTTCATTAATCAACTTCTAAAACTTTATAGATAATTTCGCCACCTTCAAGTTTTACCTTAATTACATCACCCTTTTTATGACCAATCAAAGCAGAACCAACAGGAGAATTATTACTTATAATACCATTTTTAGGGTCACTTTCTGTAGAACCAAGAATAGTATAAGTAAGTTCTTCATCAAACTCTTCATCATAGAGTTTTACAGTTGAACCTACATTTATTGTTCCGTCAGTTGGTTTTGATTTTATAACTTGACAATTAAGTAATATATCTTCCATTTCACTTATTTCAGCTTCAACTTGTGCTTGTTCTTCTTTAGCGGCATCATATTCAGAATTTTCTGACAAGTCACCAAATTCTCTTGCAATACCTATTTTTTCACTAACCTCAAATCTACGCACTTGTTTATAGTAATTTAATTTTTCTTCTAATTGTTTTTTCCCTTCTGGTGTTAAAATATGTGTCATATTCAAGCTCCTTTTAAAATGTTTTAACAGTGTTATATTATACCCATTTTTTAATTTTAAGTCAATAATTTTGACCTTTTTAAGAATTTTTTTTTGTTTATTGCAAATACTTATGATGGAGGAAGAGAAAATGCTTACAATATTTTCTTTTATTTTAACCATCTTGGGTAGTATTAATTGGCTACTTATTGGCCTATTGCAATATGATTTTGTTGCTGGAATTTTCGGCTATCAAGCTTCTATCTTTTCAAGAATAATATATATCATTGTTGGTGCTTCTAGTATTGTTTTAGTTTACAAACTTATTAAGGGCAAGGGAAGCATTAATGTCTTTTCAAGAAGAAACAAAAAAGATTTAGCAAAAAACATACAAAAAATGAATAGTAATTCAAAAGATGAACAAGAGCAAAAAGTTCAAACAGAATATTATGACGATAGTCAGTCCGCCAAGGTTCCCGTTTACAATGTAGAATCATCACATGAAAATATATCAAGCGAACAATTTCATGATAATTATTATCAAAACGAAGTATCAAATTACGCTAATGATAATTACGACTCTAGATATGAAAATGGTCATGAAAGTTTGTTCGATGAACATCTCAATAGTCATAAATAATCTGTTTTGTAGTATTTATTCTATTTAAATTAAAAAGGTGAAAAAATGTATAAAAATTTTTCTATATTGACTATTTTAACTATATTTTTAGGTTGTATTTTTACAGTATTATTTTTTAATTTAATTTAAAATATTAAATCAAATGTGATAGAGT
>CALWCW010000020.1 GCA_944376495.1 uncultured Clostridia bacterium
AGGGCTGCAGTTTTTGGGTGTTTTTTTTAGGGGGGATTTTGGTATACTTTTGGTATACTTTGGTTTGAAAGTTAGTTTCAAAAATGCAAAAAACTGAAAAAATTGATGAAAAATACACAATATATAGATTTTAATAAATAAAAAACCACTAAATAAAGTGGTTGGCATTCAAAAAATCGACTCCTAAGGGCTAGTCGGCGGTTCGAGTCCGTCTGGGAACACCAAACACAAATAAGAAATAATTGCAATTAATGCCAAAAAAATTAAAACTATATAAATAAAAATTGTAATAATCTTTTCCTATAAAATAAAATTTGTCGAATTTATAAATTAAAATTCCAGACGTTTTTTATTTTTAGTGAAAGAATCATTGATATTTTTAATTTTATTTATTATTTCTTTTCCTTTATGAGAAAACAAAAACTATAAATAAGTTAACTTATTTTTAAATTTCAATTCAAATTATATCGTAGTCTAAAATATTTCCTCATTTTTGAAGATAATTTAATTTGCTTTGTTATAGTAATAGAATTTACATAATTCAGGTCATCATTGGTTAGACTTTTAGAAAAAGAAATATCACCAGTATCTTGGTTAATAGTTATTAAATGCGAATCAAATAATTTGTGATGATTTTCGCAAAACCAAATACCATTTTCAGCATCTGCTGCTTTACTCTTTTTATCTTTTATCGATATATTAGACTTTTTAATATCAGATACTGACCAAATATGTGCACCTTGTAGTAAACTATCAATATGACAATTACACAAAGCGCAATGCTTTTCACCAAACTTACATAATAAATTGTAAATAAATTGGGTGCTTTAATCAAACATACTGTTTTAATTATAGAATTTTATATTTTACTTCAATTAAATATTTAATTCATTTTATTATATTTTTTATTGTTAGTTTCTTTTATCTCTTTATCTTTAGAGAACGCAAATAATCTTTTTGAGAAGTTGTTATTCTTCTGCTTTCAATTGCTTTTTGTATGGTTTTATTATGGGTCCAAGTTGGCAATACATTATTTTCTAAGATTTTTATTGTTTCATCATATTGTTTCGCAAGCGCTGTTGCGAAATACCAGGCTATCATCATATTGACATAATACTCGTCAGATTTTATATTCGCCACCCTATCAAGAAAGGTCGTTTCAAATCTATCATCAAGGTAATATGACATTAGCATTCCAATGGCAAATCTTATTGAATATGTGTTATTAGACAAAAGCCATTCATCAATTTCCTTTAATAGTTTATCACTGTTTTTTTTAAAGCATTTAGGTCTAAAGCAATCGCACGTTGCCCAATTATCTATAAATGGAAGAAACTTTTTAAATAAAATAATACATTTTTCATAATCCTTTATATTTTCAATAATAAAAGCGTGAAGATTGTTCTCTTCATAATAATAGTGTGGTAAATCATTTAAAAACTCGTCAATATCATCTCTTTTTGAAAGTTCTTTTGCAAAATCTCGCAAATCACTTAATTTGATGCCCAAAATTCTATTACAATCTAAAGTCGGCAACAGACTTGCATCAAATTTTTTCTTTTCTTCATTTTTAAGGTTAAATAATCGTTCTCTAATAAATGAATTTATTTTCATAAAATTATTTTCCCTCGTCTGTAGGATTTTCTTTTAACATAACGCCATTTATTGTTTTATAAACTCTTTTTTCGTTTATATCAAGTTTTTTATTAATTTCATCTTCTAATGAAAAGCCTAACATTTCAGAAAGTCCTAGTAAAAAGATGCCTATGTCAGCAAGTTCTGAACCTAAATCATCTTTCTTTTTTCTATAAGCATCAAGAGCCTCACCTACTTCACCAAAAAGATAACAAAACTCCATGTAAATATCTGTAGTGTTGAACCCCTTATTAATTTTATTTTGCATTATTCTCTTTTGCACTTTATCAAGTTCCATAAATTCTCCTTTGTTTTATTTCATTTTTATTATATCACAAAAGAGGTCTTTTTCAAATATTTTTTCACTGCTATTTTATTTTTCTTTCATTCAATTTCCTTATTGACTATATGTGCTTATTGTATTATAATATTATATATAAATATAAATTAAGGCGGAGTTTTATATGAGTACTTCAAACGTTGACATCAATACTTTATTTAAAAAGATAGAAAAATTGTCTAGTGAAAAAGTTTTGCGTGGCGTAAAGATTCATGGTTGTGATGAAAAGGAGCAATATCACGAATTGACTATTGCTTATACGAATACACATACAACCACAATCAAAGATTTAATAAAAAATAAACAAATTTTTACAATCTATGCTATAGACATAAATTCAATTAAAGATTCAATTCATTCACTTCATAGAAAAAGATTGTTTGCTTTATTAAATCTTTTAACTTCAAATGGTTCATCACAAGAAATTATTGACCTGCTTGACTGTGGACTTCCAACTGTAACCATTGAGTTTAGATTCCCAAAAGAAACTGCTTTTTCTTCTTCTAGTTCATCTCCTTTACAGATTGTTACATTTTACAACAATTTAACAACTTTTAGGCAAAAAAATCCTAAAATATTTTCTTCATGGACGGAACATATGAATTTCCCTGGAAATATTTGTGAAATTGAAACAATGAAACTTTTAACTCAATTTTTAGGAAAAGAATTTTTGGATGTTGCTTTTAGCGGATATAACTATAATGTTGAATTTTATTATAATATAAATAATCAAGAAGCCGAAAAACAGTTTAAACAGAATAGCAAGGATTTTTACAAGACTTTTAAAGATGATTTGCTGGAATACGAAATAAAAAAAGAAAATGACGATTTATTGGAATAGAAATTTGAGATTAACCTGGCAAAACCTTGCCAATATTGTATTCTTAATAATAAAAACTGAATATCTAAAGGAGAAATTCATGGATTTTAAAAAAGCGTTTGAAACATTTGATAATTCAAAACAAATTAGCGGAGAAAAATTACAATTTATGAAAAAAGATGGAAGTTTAGCCGAATACTCATTTTTGGGGTCTTACTACAACATAATTCAAGATGAAGATAATGCTTCCTTACATTTTTTATTGCTTGACACAAAAGAAGGTATTAAAACACCCGAACAAAGAAAGGCTTGTTTTGAATTGTTTAATTATTTAACTGACAATCCCGATTTTTCCCCATATTATTTAAAAAAACTGAAAAATATTGAAAAATTGCCATTAATTTATATATCATTAGCTTTTATTATTAAAAATCAAAATTTGTATGAATTTGACTTTTATGATTTCTCTGACCGTTCTAAATTTATCTCTTTCCCTCATCAACTTGTGGGAGATGAAATGACTTGGGAAGAATATGAAAACGAACCAAGACACCAAAGTGAAATTCAAATAACTAAAATACTTATTAAATATTTTGGGGATTTTTTCTACCAAAGAGCCTACAAATCTTTTCTGAATGATATATTAAGAAATAATGGAGAATTTTCCGAAGGCATGATTTCTCATGAAAAGAAATTGAAAATAATAGAAGACTTTAACAAGAACTTTGAAAATATCTTTGCAGATATATTAAATGAATATAATATGAGTCACGAAGAAGAAAACTCGTTAGAGTAAACTTATTTCGTGATATAAGAAAAATTTTATTTGAATTGAATAAAAAAGTTAAGAAAAATATAATTAAATTAAGATGAATATAAACTAAATTAAAAACATAAGAAAGCGAGGATAAAATGATATTGGATGATGCTGTGTTATTAAGTGAATTTAACAAACTTTGGAGAAATGGCTCTCTTGTTGGAGAAAAATTTTTTGCTTATGACAACTCTGGCAACAAAAAAGAGTGGACAATTTTGAAATTATTTGTTGAATACGATTCAATAGAGCACACAACAAAACTTACTTTTTATACAATTGACTTAAAAAATAGTTTAAGTGCTCAAGAAGGAAGAAAACTTGCCTTTGAATTAATAGGCCATAACACTAATAAAAAATTTAAAACACTTTTCTTTGATTCTTTTGGTAAACTCTCTTTATGTAAATTGGATTATTTCCCTGATAGTAAAACACTGTCCTTTAGGCATCTTTATAGCAAGGATTCTTCTATAAAATATACAATCCCTAAAAAATGGGAAGATATATTTTCTGATAAAGCAATGCTTCTTGAATTTGAAATCAACAAACTATTGATAAAAAATATAGGACCTTCATATTATGACTTTTATCTAAAACAATTCTGGACTCGTTTTAATCGTAGAGTTGACAATAAATTCTCTAGCATTAAAAAGATTGACCGAATTTTACGTAAAATTTTTAAAGAGGCTTTGCAACAATACAGCAGCGAGCATGAAGACGAAATTCCGCCGCAATCCTATGGATAGGATGATTTTGAAAAAATAATTAGCAATAAACAATTAATAATAAATTTATTTAAAATAAGGAGAATTATATGATTGACTATGAATTATATGACAGACTAGAAAACCTTATTCAAAGCAAGGAACTTATTGGAGAAAAATTCCATGCTTATAATACTTCAGGTGAAAAAAAAGAATGGACCATAGTTGATGTTTCGACAGTTTTAAATATAGACAATAAATATCCTGTATTTTCTATAAATTCATTAGATATAAAAAATAGCATGTCGTCATCAAAAGGGCGAAAAAGAGTTTTTGAACTTTTAAACAATAAAAATCTATTCCTAAAATTTTTAAATGAAAATAAAATACCCTTATGGTATTTAGTTATTGACAATTTAACTATTTCTTCATATGGGTGGACAAGTAATTTTACAGTAGAACAAAGAGGTAAAAATTTGGCATATTCCTTTCAAACTATGCAAGATATAATAAACTCAGAAGGCTTTCTTTGCGAACTTGAACTAGATAAATTGCTACTTAAACATTTAGGTATGCCATACTATAATTTTATAAAAGAAAAATATTTGACATTTATTACAAATCCTACTGGAAAGTATCCAAAGAAAGACGAATTAACTCAACAACAAAAAACTGAATTTGACCAACAATTTCATGCTTACTTTAAAAAAGAACTTGTTTATTATTATCAAACATTAGAAAGAGAAAAGGAGTAAAAAAATGAATGATAAAGGAATAGAGAAATGAAGTAATCTATAAAAATATTTTAAAAATTAAATCAAATATGATTTAATTAAATATATTAAATCATTTATTAAAAAAAATAAAAATAATTAATAAAAAATAAAAAAGAGAAAATTATGAAAAATGAATTTTTAAAAAAATTAAATGAATTAGTCAAATACCAAAATTTAGTCGGTGAAAAATTTAAAATTTTAGATAAAAATCAACTATCACATGAGATGACGACAGTGTCTTTTGTCGCAACAGAAGAAGGGCGTAATAATTTTATCCCTGTTGAAAATGGTATTCCTTTCTTTATTGTGGCAATTGATACAAAGCAATCATTAGAAGGTGCAGAAAATAGAAAACTCGTATTTCAGTTTTTAGAAAGTATTAAAAATGACAACTTTAATGTTGTAAAACTTTTTGAAGATAATCTTTTTAATAAAGGTGAATATTCACAACTTTCTATGTGCATTATTCAACTAGTTTTCTTAAAAGATACCTTGGATTTATATACTATGTCAGTATTTACAAATGTAATTGAGGAACCTATATCAATTAATTTGACAAGCCTTAAAGATTATTTAAACAGTCAATTTTTTATCAATAGAACTAATGTACTCAAAATCCTTACGAAACATTTAGGAAAAGATATATTAGAAAGTGCCCAAAATTATCTACAAGAAAGAGTTAATAATATCAGTATTGATAAATATGAAGAAAATCTTGAAAAATTCAATGAAATATATTTTAATACTTTTAATGACGAACTTACCGAGTTTGACCGCAATCAAGAAAATGAAGTTGAACAAGGAAAATAAATAAAAATCAAGTTAAAAAAATTAGAGGGAAAGATGGATTTATACAATAAAATAAAAGGACTTGGAAAGAGTAATAAACTCATAGGTGAAAAATTAACCATATGCAATAAGGATGGAAGCAAATCAATGTTTACAATAATCATGTCTGATAGTATGCGTTTTGAAATAGGACATAATTCTATGGAATTGCAACTTTTGGCAATAGATTTAAAAATAGCAATGCAATCTCCCCTGCAAAGAAAACTATTGTTTGAATTTTCAGAAAAAGCAAACAAAAAGTCTATCAGTCCATTTTCTGTTTTATGGAGTTGTGTTTATGATATTAGTGAACAAAGAAAATTACCTTTATTGTATTTAAATATAAAGGTTGAAAAAGGGAGTAATAAAATAGAAAAAATTGATATACAAGATATATCAGATTGTTTTTCGCCTGACCATTTTTCAGATACAAATTTTAATTGGAAAGACTATTCAAAAAACCCTCATCTGTCTTGTTTGGTTTCACTCATCAAAATTGTATCTCAACATCTTGGAACAGAATTTTTGGAGGCAGTAAAAAAATATTTATTATTTTATTCTAAAGTAGAATTTGATTCGTTTGAATATTTTAATAAGGAATTATATAAAATTTCTGAAGAAATAGAGGCAACGCAAAAAATAAATGAGAAAACACTTGAAAATAATCATAATCATGATATAATAAATTGTGAAAATGAACAAAATGGAGATTGATAATGAACAAAGAATTAAGTAAAAAGTTTGCAGAAAAACTTGATAGAAGTCTTTTTGCTGGAGAAAAAGTTGAAATTGATGTTTTTGGCAAAAAAATAGAATTTGCAATACTAACTATAAGCAAAATGAAAAGTTTTGAAGATGATGCTTATGTTTTTCTTATTAATGCAACCAACGAAGCAAGAAATACTGCTGAAGGAAGAAGAGAATTTATGCAACTATTATCTCTCGTAAATACAAATGAAATAAATTTAGATGATGAATTTTTGAAAAAACTTCAAGAATTAAAATATATTCAAGTTGTCCCTATGGTTATGAATTTTTCTTTAGAACAAAAAGATGCAGAAACCCTTGCACAAAAATATCAAGGAATGCAACCTATGGAACAAGAAACTTATTATACATGGGGAGAATATTGCAATAGTTCGCTCTATTCAACATATATTTCTTTTTATAAAATATTTACAAAACAACTTGGCAAAGAGTTTGTTGACGAAATCAATAATGAGATAAAAGATTTAATAAAGCAAAAGTGGAAAAGTGAGAAAAATAATGATTGGCCAGCAAGTTTAGAAAAGGACTTTGATAAATCTTTTTATAAAACCTTTAAAAATGAAATAGCATATTATGAAGAAAATCAAACAAGCGATGAAAGTTCAATTTAAAGCACAAAAAATATTCATATTAAAAGTCGAATACATAATATAATTATTAAAGGAACTAGATTGAGATGTTGGAAAATCAATTTGAAAACCTCATATTAAACAATGATGTTATTGGTGAGTCTTTTACTGTAATTGATAGTAAAGGCATAGAGCATGAATACAAAATTGTTGCTAATAGTTTTGAATATTCATTTTCACCTTCAAAAAAAAGGTGCTACGTGTCATCTTTTATAGCCGTTGATATTAAAGATACAAAACTACATGCAGAAGGACGAAGGGCTTTATTTGATTATTTACAAGCAACAAAGCATCACAAATCATTTTTAAATCCATTAATAATTTATGAAATCCCTAGTTTTTGTTGTAACTTTTACCATGATTCTTTTCTTGATTTTTATTTTGATAATGGAAAAAATCCCTTTTATCTCAATCAAACCATTACTGATGCTAACTGGAATCAAATTAAGGAAAAATTATCTTATCAAATTGAATTTTTAAAAATACTTGTTCGCCATATTGGTCCAAGTTTATTTAAAGAACTTCAAAATTATTTCTTTGTTCAAGCGAAAATGAACCGACACTTAAGCCAAACGTTTGATGAAAAAGAATTTAAGCAAAATTTTTTTAATACCTTTAAAAATTCGTTAAGAGAATATCAAAAATCTCATGATTATAGTCAAATAGATGATGACCAAGATTATAAATAAAAGGAAAATATTATGACGCTTGATGAAAAGATTGATTATTTAATGAAGCACCAAGAATTTAAAGGGAAGAAGATTAATCTTCTCGATAATATAGAGAACAAGAACCACGTCTATACTATCACTTGCGTTAGAAAAGGCACGAAGAAATCAAATGTCGGAATTATAATAGATTCAGATCTTCTTATCATAGAAGCAATTGATCTTAAACAAATAAAAACAACAGACCAAAGAGAAGAAGTCATACAATACATAAATTATTTGAAAAATAATACATTAAATAAAGATTCAAAAACTTTTAATTTTCAAAATGTTCCTTATATAAGATATACCTTTTCATTTAACAAGTTTAATGACAAAACCTTTGAAGACTATGCTAGAACTCGCTGGGGTGTTTTTGAATTTCAATGGGATGTATCATGTTTAAATGGTAATAAAGAGAAAATTGTTAGTTGTTTTAACGAATGGAGTTCTCTTAAAAAAAAATACCCATACCAACTCGAAGTTTTAAAAATGTTGACTGAATATCTAGGACAAGAATTTTATGATTTAATTAAAAAACGTTTAACAGTGAGCATTAAATCTCCCCTTGAAAAAACAAAAATCGAAGAAGAAATTAAGGAATACTTTCAAGATGCTTTAGATAAAAACAAAAATATTTTTGATTTACAGGCTGAAGAATTTCAAAAGGAGTGATTTTAATGAGAGAAAATGGTATCAATCAATTAAAGACGTAGTAAAAGATAAAGAAAATTTTGATGAATACTTTGAAAAATCAATAATACAAGATTTTAAACTTGACGAACAGAAATTGTGTGATATAATAAATAATATAGAATGTGATAACGATATTAAAAAGTAATATTTAAAGCATTTGTATATTAAAAGTCACTTTAAAAAATTATTATTAATTTGCGTATTTTGAAATCATATAAAATAAGGAGAAATATGGAAAACAATGCGTTTAAATTATTAAATCCGAATGATTTGATTGGAAAAACTATTTTGATTCCCGACAATGATAAACAGCATACTCCCATTCCTCTAACTATCATTAATGCTTACAAATCAAATAAATTTTCATTAGATCCGAAATCGGATGTATTAGAATTTTTAGCAGTCGATTTAGAAGGAGCAAAGAAAACCAGCGAAGGAAGAAAAGATTTGCTTAACTTAATGCAATTTGGCGACTCAAAAGAAAATGCAAGAAAATCAATTCTTGCTATACCAATTTCGCCAGAATTTAATGGTAGTCAAACAAAATTCTTAGTTGGAAAAATGGCAAATTTTGAATTATCAGGTGAAATAGAACATTTTAAACATCGTTATTTTTTAAATAATCTATATACTACAGGATATATTAATTCACTTTTCCATAAGTCCTCATTGATACATCTAAAAGGCTTGAGATTTTTTACTGCTTACTCATCACTTATTAAAGTATTTTCCGATGTTTGCGGCAAAGAATTTTTATCTGAAATATATGACGTTTTAAAAAATAGAATATATAAAAATATAAAATCTCTTGAAAAAGAGAATCTATCTTTATTAAAATACTCGGGGAAAATTTTAGACAATTATAAAAGAGGTTACGAAAATTTTGATAATGATTTCATTGAATTTTTTGGATGTGAATATGGTATTGATGCAGACATTTTAGAAAAAATAGTTGAAAGTAAACAATCCAAGACTATGGAGGAATTAAATAAATAAGTCTGATTATTAGTGTTTATAACAACACAAAATTCATAAGGTTTTTGTTTAAACTTCTTATATTGTTTTCGCTATTTAATTAAATTTTATTTTTGACAGGAGAAAAAGAAATATGAAAAACATGTTAACACAAATTAACCCAAGTGACCTTGCAGGTGTAAAAATTCATGCAATTTGTAAAGGTGAAATAGAAGAATTTTCTATTATGAGTTATAATTCTCTTTATGATCCTATGCTTCAAAAAGATATGCTTGTGTTATTACTCGTTAAATATAACAACAATCTTAATAACAAAGATTTATCTCTTATTTTAAAAATAGGCGAAAAATTTAAAAAATATCGTTCCGTTTCTTCTTCTCTCTTACCTTTCATTAAAAAATTTAATAACTCAAATCTTCCTCTAGCCGTTTTGACAATTTACAACCCACTAATGAGAGATTATTCACACATTCACGACTTTGAATTTGAAAAAATTAATGGTTTTGACTTTAATGACAATAATATGAGAAATCATTTTAGAATAATGTCATGGAATGACTTTGTAGAAAGATGTAGTTTTGTTACTAAAGATTTACTACCATTATTTTTAAGTTTACTAGGCAAAGAATTTATAAAAGAATTAAAAGATTGTTATAAAGAGATAATATACGAAAATAATAAATCTACAATACAAGATTGTAAGACTCAACTTAAAAACGACTGGTTGACGCAAAGAGAAATTGATTTTTACAATGAAAAAATTGCAAGTTCTCGCTTTAATATATCAAATTACGAACATCAATTTGATTCCTATGTAGAAGAAAAATTAAGAGAAGAAAATGAATTATAAAAAAATAAAAATAAATAAAAACTTTATAAAAATATAAAAATAATTAAAAAAAATTAATAATAATTAATAATTAAAAATTAATAAAACAAATTAATTTGATAAATATTTTATATTCTCTTTAAATTATTCATACTTTAATTTTTGATTGAAAAAAACTCTAACCTTTTGGCTAGAGCATTTTTTTATTCAATTGTTCCTAAATCAACATATTGATCAAGATTATCAAAAGGTGTAACCGCTTTATTAGAAGCCTTTAACTCCATTATGTTTTCACCATTTGCGTTTGACAATTCAAAACGGAATCCTTTAAAAGTAACTCCCTCCTCTCCTTCTACTTCTGGGGCAATATCATAAACAAGATAAATGATTGGTGCGTCTTCTAAAGTTTTTGATTCTATTTTAAGTTTATATTCCGTATCTGTCATGTATGATGTGAAATCTTCAGTTGAAAGTTCGCCAAATTCATCAATGCTTGCTTTGATTGCTTGAAGTGAAAATGATGAACTATCAAATCCTCCTGTTAAATCCTCAATAGCACTATAAACCTTTATTCCATTCATATCATAATAGGCTCTTGATGTTGTATTATCATAATAAACTTTAAATTTAAAAGACTCATTTTGAACTCTCATTGTCATATCAAAATTCATATTTAAATTTTGGTCAACAACTCCTTCAAGAGTCATATCCATAGTCTCTTGTGAAATTTTAAAACGAAACTCCATTGATTCAACAGTTTCATTTTCAATATTTTCTATTAAAGTATTTACTGCTGCATATTCTTCACTTGTGATACCTTTATAATTACCATCAACATTTACTAATGGTTGAGTTCCTCCGCAGGCAACTAAAATAAATGAACAACAAAAAACAAGCAAGGCGAGCATAGATGTTTTAATAAATCTTTTCATAAAAATATCCTCCTATTTGTATTATAAATAATAAAAATTTTTATGTCAATTATAATTCATAAATTTATCTATATGATTATTTATGCAGAAATCTGAAATTTATTGAAGTTTTTGTTTTCATTTTTGAGTTCGACATTTGATTTTTGTAAAACCAATTAAAAAGATGGCTTATTAACATGCCATCTTCATCAAGTTAAATATGTTTTCTTTTCTATTAAAATCATTTTTCAAAGAAAACAATTCCATAGCAACCTGCACCAACGTGAGTACCTACAACATAACTAATCTCTTCTATCTTAACTTCCTTCACTCCAGCAAAAGCATCTTTATTTTTTTCATATAGTTCTTTCGCCTTATCTTCAATATGGCTATGTATCAAATATAATGGTCTTGTTTCATCAATATTTTTTGCAGAATTTATAATATAACTTTCTGCCTTTGGAGTCCCCATACACTTTGCTATATTTACAACTTTCCCATCAACCAAACTTACAATAGGTTTTACTTTCAGCATTCCCCCAATAGCAGCTGAAGCACCAGATAATCTCCCAGATGCCTTAAGATATTTTAAGTCATTAATTATTGCAAACAATTTTACCTTATCACGCAATCTATAAAATTCTTCCTTTATCTTTTCAATATCATTTTCATGCTCACAAAATTTTGCAAGTTCTACAATTAAAGCACCTTGTGCAACTGTAGCACCACGACTTTCCTCAATGAACACGTTTTTCATGTTTAGTTCATCAGCGGCACTTTGTGCTTGAACTTTTGTTGTTGAAAGTTCCATTGAAATTAAAATAGTTATTACAAAAACATCTTCTTTATTTGCATAGTTTTCATAAAAAGATTGGAACTTATACGCATTTGGCATTGCCGTTTTTGGCATTATTTCTGATTCTTTTAATTTTTTATAATATTCCTCATTTGGTAATCCCTCTGGGAAAATCTCATCCCCAAAGTTTAGTTCAATTGGAATAATATTAATATTATACCTATTTTTGTCTTCCTCTGAAACATCACAAGCTGCGTCTGCTACAAATACAAACTTCATTTTTTCACCTCTAATTCGTATTTCAAAACTACTTTTTGTTTTGATAAAATAATAATAACATATTTAATTTATATTTCAAAGTATTTAAGTGTATTAATTTATTCTTTACTTGTAATGTTATTTGTTCGAGAAAATGCGCTTTGTTAAAGATTAAAATTTGTGGCGGGAATAAAAGGGGCTATGGAAAGCACGCACTTTTACAAAAAGTGCGTCTGTTGCTTCGCAACATCTCTTTTGCAAGCCTGCTTGCAAAAGAGGCTTTCCATAGCCCTATTTCTCTTCTTCCCTCTTTTTTTAAATCCTCTTAAAAATTCATCCTTATGCAAAAAATGATATTACGCAAAATTATATTTCAAATCATTTTAATCTTCCAAAAAATACTTATCTTAATCCATTATAATACGAATATGTCAAACACTTTTAACGCTCCTTATTTAAGCAATAACAACTTTTCCTTCTATCCAACTATAGAACAAATTTTCTATATCATAACCTGACGCTTTATTAAAACAATCTATCATGTCAGCAGGAGAAGCATTTTCAAACTTAAATGATTTATAATAATTTTTTAGTGCTTTTATAAATTTATTTTCCCCAATTGTTTCTTCAATTGTATTAAAGAGTAAAACTCCTTTATTGTAAGTGCATTGCACATATTCTGGCTCCGTGTTAAATTCGTTTAAAGCCCGGTCCATTCGATCATCAACCTCTCCTGTCACTTGAAGATATATTTTTTCAAAAAGTTTATAACTTGCTAAAGTGTTATTTATGCAAGAGTCAAAATCAATTCCATAGTCCGAATTTTCTCTAAAGAAAAGTAAAGTGCTGTATTCGGTAAGTCCCTCATCTTGCCACGCATGATTATACTCATCGTTGCCGACAACTCCATACCACCACTGATGTGCTATTTCATGAACTATAACATAATTATAGTCATTTTGCAAAGAGTATTTATCACTTATTAACACAATATTAGGATACTCCATTCCTCCTTGAACAAAGTTAGATTTAACAACACTAATTTGCTGATAAGGATATTCACCAAACATATCATTAAAAGTAGATATTGCTTTCGCTGATATTTCTAAACAACTTTGTAAATTATCATCATTAATATAACCATAATAATTGACCTCAATGCCATCAATCTTTGTGCTTACAACCTCAAATTTATCACTTAAAACAAAACAAAAATCACGTATTTTTGTTTCAGAAATTTCACTGCAAATATTGTCGCCATCTTGTGATGTTTTTTTAATAACTCCGCTACTTGCAAGTTTGTAAGAACTAGGATATGTTATTGAAACGTCATAATTTGCACAATCACTATAAAAAGGGTCGCCATTTGAATGATATAAATCCTGTGAAAAACCTTTGCCATTTTCATATACGCAAGCAATTGGATAAAAATTACCAAAATTAATAGTGTTTTCGCCGTAACCTAATCTATGATTGATGTTTGCAAGCGTTACACTAAAATCAATTTTAATAACTACCGTTTCATCTGGATAGAGTTCTTCTTTTAATGAAATATTTAATATATTCTCATCTTCACCTTCTATGACGTAATCCAAATTTTCATTTTCGTTATACACTTTATTAATAGAAATTTCCCCATAACTTTCTCCATTTGGATACGCATCATCTCTATCAAGTTGTGAAACAATAGCATTCTTTGCTTCTTCTCTAAAAGCATTAGGATAAAGATGAAAATATAGATTTGTAAACATATTATCACTATTATTGATATATTCAATTGTTTCCTCTCCGTCAAGAGTCATTGTTTCGTCATCAAAGGTTAAGTTTAGTTCATAATTGCTTAATTTTTTTTCGCTTTCAAAAGAACAAGAAAAGAGAGTCAAAACTGTGCTGACAATAAAAGTTAAAACAAGACCTATAAAAATACCTTTCTTCATATTATTTAATATATTTTATTTGTTTAATCAATATTACTATTTAAGAAATGGTTGTAAAATTAACTAAATTGTGTTAAAATTTAAGAAAAGATTATTTAATTAGGAGATGAAAATGGCTTTTTGTAAATATTCAACTGAATTTATTGCTAACTCTAAAACTGAAATTGATAACATTTTTATAAATGACTATTTGCCCTTTGCGCAACCTCAATTTGTGGTTGTATATATTTATGGTTTATATATTTGCGGAAGCAACTCTTTTGACAATTCTCTTGAAAATTTTGCCAGGACTTTAAATATGAGTGAAGAGGATGTAATTGGTGCGTTTGAGTTTTGGGAAGAACAAGGACTTGTTCAAGTTTTAAAAGCCGACCCTATACAAGTGACTTTTATTCCTTTAAAAAATGTTTTAACCGCAAATAAACTTTATAAACCAGATAAATATACAGTATTTAATCAACAGGCAAATGATATTTTTATGGGGAAGAGGTCGATATCAAAACATGAGTATGGCGAGTATTATGACTTTTTGGAACGTTATCATTTTGAGCAAGAAGCACTTTTAATGATTATGAAATATTGCGTTGAAACAAAGAAAAGTGCTGTGGGTTATAATTATATTTTGACAGTTGCAAGAAACTGGGCAAATGAAGGTATAACAACTACGGCTCAAGTTGAAGAAAGACTCAAAACATTTGAAAACAAATCTCCTGAAATGACAGAAATTTTTAATGCTATGGGAATTAAACGTGCTCCTTATGTCGAAGAACGTGCATTACTTAACAAATGGCAAGAAGATTATGGATTTAATCTTGATGTTATTTTATATGTTTGTAAAAATCAAAAGAAAAAATCTCGTTTTTCGTTTGAAAAAATTGATATAATTTTGACGAAGTATTTTGAAATGAAACTTTTTTCTATTATGGAAATAGAAAATTTTGAAAAAGATAAAAAAGAACTCTATTCACTAGCAAAAGAAATAACTAAAGCGCTCGGTCTTTATTATGATAATCTTGAGGTTGTGGTTGAAAACTATATTTTAAAATGGATAAATATGGGTTTTGATAAAAACCTTTTACTTCAAATTGCTGAGTTTTGCTTTAAAACTTCAATAAGAACGTTGGAAGGCATGAACACAACTATATCAAAATTTTATAAATTAGGACTTGTGACCTCTACTGCTTTTGATGAATATATGAATGGAATTTTGCGAGAAGACAATGCTATAAAAACAATTCTTGAACAACTAAACATAACAAGAAACGTCAACTATATTGATAGAGCAAATTATAAAACCTGGATAAATGATTGGAAGATCCCAGAAGAACTGCTTGCTTATGCTGTTCAAATTTCAAAAGATAAAGATAATCCTTTCAAATATCTTACCAAAGTTTTAGCCGATTACCATGAAAAAGGAATTAAAACAATAGAGGAAGCAAAGAATAATACACCAATCTTTACTACTGAAAAAAATAATGGTAAGAATTTTAAAGGACGCAGTTATTCAAGTCAAGAATGGAATGCTCTTTATCAATCAATTGATGAAATTGAGTTATAAAAATTAAAGGAGATATAATGAACGCAAAAATATTAGAAAAAGCACAAAATGTCATAAATCAAAGAAAATTTCAGGCAGAAAATCAGGCATTAAACAATAAAATTGAGGCTTTAGAAAATGAAGATTTCAAAATAATTTTTAATAAGTATATGGATTCAATGCTCTCTGACGCCAAAAATGGAAAGGATGAAATTAAAAAAACAAAAGAATTAAAAATAAAGGTTGACGAAAAATTAAAAGAGTTAAATCTCTATCCAATAGAACCTGTATATAATTGCCCAAAATGTAACGATAGCGGTAGAATAAATGGTGCTTACTGTGATTGCTTAAAAAAAGAACTTAATAAAATTTTGATATCTGAAAGTGGTTTCTCAAAACTTGAAGATTTTGATAAAACGACATTTGACATTTTCGATAACCCCGATTTTATGAAAGCTTTATATAAAAAAATGAAAGAGTGGTGTTATTCTAATTTTGACAAAAATATAATTTTACTTGGTGGCGAAACAGGAGTCGGCAAAACTCACCTTATGATGTGTATGGCAAACGAACTAATAAAACAAAATAAAGTTGTGACTCTCACAACCTCTTTTGCAATGAATCAAGATTTTTTAAAAAGTTACTCAACGAGAAATGTTGAAGAACAAGATTATTTGCTCGATAAATATCTTGATGCCGAAATTCTTTTTATTGACGACCTAGGAACCGAACTTCGCAATCCAAATGTTACAACAAAATATCTTTACCTATTATTAAATGAAAGAAAGATAAATAAAAGACCAACCATAATTACAACTAATTTAAGACTTGAAGATATAAATGACTACTATGATGAAAGAGTAGCAAGCAGAATAGTTGATAAGCAATCCTCAATTTGCGTTTTCATTGAAGGTAAAGATTTAAGATTGAAAAAATAGATTTAATTTTGATTTATTTTTGTAAATGCAGTATTTTTCATTTTATACTGCATTTTATTTTTTATTTTTAATTTTGCAAATACTTCCAAAATAAAATTTTATTAAAAATTATTTATTTTGAATCTTAAAATCATAAAATTTAAACACAAGTAGCACACGTAACACAAAATTAATGTTTTATAATTATTATTCATATAATTTTAAAATGCAAATTGTATATTAATCAACATCATATTTCATTCCAGCGCCAATCCCTTTATAAGGTCTAGCCTTAAAGCCAAATTGTTTATAAAAATCTTCTTTATTTTCTGATGCTCCTAAATATAAGTAAGTGTCATCATCTTGAATTGTCTTATACCATTTTATTATTTCAGACATAAGAAGTTTACCAATCCCCTTCTTTTGATAATCTTTTCTTGTTACAACGTCGTAAACAGTATAATATGAACCATCTCCAACAACTCGAGCCATACCAACTATTAAATTTTCGTCATAAATACAAACAGAAAAAGTTGTTGCTTTTCTGTGTTGTTCAATTTTAGAAATATCTCTATCCCATCCAACAGAGTTAAATAAATCTAAAAATTCAGTGTTAGTAGGAAATGAATATTTTATAATTAAATTCATAATAATCTCCTTTTTGAAAACATAAGTAATTTATTTTTCCGCTTTTTTCTTTAAGATATTAAAATTAATACATATTGAAAATTGTTCTTCTGTCATATTGAATAAATAAAGTTTTATATTATACCCTTCTTTACAAATAATGTCATAATATTTAATTGTTTGTTCACTCTACTAATAATTTTAATTATTGAATTTTATAAAAAACTTAATAATCTTTAACAACTTTATGTGTCGTTTTCGCCCATCATATAGTCAAATATAATCATCATCGACAAATAATCTTTTATTTACATTGTCCCGCCAGTAATTACAACTTAAATAGTAAATTATTACTAACAATTCTGATAAATTCATATAATTAAAATATTTTTATATTATCGGAAACCGAACTTGCTTGCAAGAGTGAGGCTGATGATTATACACACTATGTGATGAACACAATTTATTGTGTATTTTGCATATAGCAAAAATTAAAACTTAACTTGTTTAAGTTTTAACATCACATTGTTTATATTACCGGAAATCGAACCAAGCACAACAAAGTTGTATTTGAGTGAGACTGATGGTTTTACATACTATGTGATGGGCGTGCGAAAGCACACAAAGTTCAATAGAATTTACAAAATTTTATGTTAATAAGATTTTAACATCACATTGTTTATGTTATATTTACAAATTAAATATATAGTTATTAAATAATAACTATATATTTTCACTTTAATTCGCTAAACTGATAAACATAGTGAACTGTGATAAATAAGATTCCCTCTGTTTTTGTAGTTTCTTCAAATACATCAAAAAAACAATTTATCAAATTATCTAAACTAATTAAAAAAGAAAACCAACTTATATTAATTTTCTTTTATTGTAAAATTTATTGATTTGGATGACGTTTATTATAATTTCTCAAATCACCTAAAGTGATTTCCTTTTTCTTTAATAACTCAACCATATCTGAAAGTCTATCTAAATCATCTCTTGAATAATAATCTATATATATTCTTCCTTTATGGTCATTCCCTATCGCTGAAACTTTTGTTGCAAAAACCCTTTGCATTTCATTTATAAGTTCACGTAACTCAAGAGACTGCTCTACAACTTTAGTGCTTGCATTTTTAGGCGGATTAATATAGTTTTTAACAGCCTTTTCAAGATCTCTTACCGACATTTTTCCATCTGCCGCTTGTTTTGCTAATTTAATTTGTTGCGTTGTATCATCAACAACAACCAAACATCTCGCGTGCCCACTTGACAGACGACCATCTTCAATCATTTTTATGACATCTGGATAAAGGCTCAAAAGTCTAAGCGTGTTTGCAATACTTGAACGACTTTTTCCTATTCTATCAGAAACTGTTTCTTGAGTTAAATTATATTCATCCATTAACTGCTTTATTGCTCGTGCCGCTTCAATTGGATTTAGATCCTCACGTTGTAAGTTTTCAATTAATGAAATTTCTTTTATCTGTTTTTCTGTATAATTTTTAATTACAACAGGGAGTTTTTCTAGACCTGCTAAATTAGATGCACGCCAACGTCTTTCACCGGCAATAATCATATATTTATCATCATCAGTTTTTGTTACAACCAAAGGTTGTATAATTCCGTGCAGTTTAATTGAACTTGCAAGTTCCTGTAATGCTTCCTCATCAAAGTGTTTACGTGGTTGATTAAGATTTGGATATAATTTATTTATATCTATTTCTGTAACACCTTCTTCTTTATCTTTTTTTAATTCCTTTTGAGTTGTTATATTTTCATTACTTTCTTCATATAATCCAAATAATGATTCCAGTCCTCTTCCTAAACCCTTTTTCTTATCCATTATCTTTCACCTCTCTTAATTTTATTTTTGTATCTTTAGTTATAGTATTGTATTTAACTTTATTCCTATCTAAAAATTCTTCAGCCAATGACAAATATGCTTCAGCACCCTTTGAGTTAGGCTCGTAAATCAATATAGGAACTCCATGACTAGGAGCTTCAGCTAATCGAATATTTCTTGGTATATATGTAAAAAACACCTTCTTTCCAAAAAACTTTAAAATTTCATCACCTACCTGTGTTGTTAAATTAGAACGTTTATCTTTCATTGTCATTACAACACCCTCAATATCAATAGATGGATTTAAGTGAAATTTTATTAATCGTATTGTATTCATCAATTGAGTAATTCCCATCAGTGGATAATACTCACATTGCATAGGTATAATAACACTATTACAAGCCGTAAGTGCATTGACTGTTATTAATCCTAGTGAAGGCGGACAATCAATCATTATAAAATCGTATTTATCTTTTACCTGTTCCAATATACCTTTAATAATTTTCTCACGTTGTGGCATTTGAACCATTTCTATCTCTGCACCTGCTAAATCTACAGTAGAAGGAATGATATCTAACCCTTCAATAATGGTCGGTAGTATTACATCATTAATATTTGCATCCCCAGAAATTAAATCATAAATAGTTTTCAATTCCTTATCTTTATCCACTCCTAAACCACTAGTAGCATTTCCTTGTGGGTCCAAGTCTAATACTAATACTGTTTTCCCCATAGCCGCAACATATGCCGCTAAATTGATACATGTGGTAGTTTTTCCAACTCCACCTTTTTGATTTGCAAAAGCAATAATTTTATTCATAGTTTTATCCTCGCATAATATTTATTTACATTATATATAATAACATAAAATTGTTTAAAAATTAAGTCTTTTTTCAAAATTTATAATTTTTTTCAAAATAAATTTAATAATCAAATATATAAATATATAAATTTAGTTTTTTACTTCTTCAATTTAGCACTTATTAAATCTTTTTTATTTTAAATATGAACTTATACTCATTAAAAATTGACCATTTTTTGCGTCATATTTTTACTAGTGCAATGCATTTTCGTTATTTAAAAAGGTATTAATTAAATAACTCAATTAATTTTATATTCAACTTATTATTATTTTCTTTATATTTAAAACAAAAATGTTTCACGTGAAACAAAATAAAAGTAATTGTTTCACGTGAAACATTAGACACGTTAATATTATACGCATATTTGTTTTAATAGTAAATTAAAAATATTATCTTATTTTAGAGTTTATATTTTAAAAATCATTTAAATCTAAACAATAATTAGTATAACAAAATGACTTTTTATTTTAGCTATAAATAAAAAGATTTATTTTTTATTATATAAATTAAGTTGTTTCATGTAATTTATATAAAATTATTTTAATAAACGTTTGCACCTTTTATTATATAAATGTTTTTTAATATAACAATAGATTTTAATTATATCTTGATATAAAATATAAAAATACGAGATACATTAATCAAATACTTATAGATGATATTTTTAAAATTAATCTTCACCATCATTTGAAGTTCTTTTATATTCATATTCTTCACGCAATTCCATTAATCTTAATTTTTCAGTTAACATTGATATTAACTCGCCATTTGTTAATTTGTAATTATTGGTATATATAACCATATTATATATTTCATTAATGCCCAGTAATCCACCATTTTCATAAGAAATTGTTATTGCTTTTCTTATACATCTTTCCACGATAGAAGGTTTAACATTATAAAATTGTGCAACTTTGGGATATAATTGAGATGTAATATTATATATTAATTTTGAATCTTTTTTACAAAATTCTACTGCTTTTCTTATATAATCAAATCCATATATAGCGGGACTAATTTTTAAACTCATCAACATTTCAGTTATATTATTTTTTAATTCAACATCATTCATTTTTTTCTCCTTTGATTTATGCGCTAATAATTTTATAAATATTTATATAAATATAATTTTTGCACTTTAATAATATTTATAAGTCATATTTCTTAATTAAACAACTACTATTATTAGTATAACAAAATTTTTATATTTTGTAAAACATTTTACAAAAATTTACAAAAATATTTTTATTGATTTTTTTAAATTATGTTAAAATGTCGAAATATGTCGGTTTTAAAATTATTAAATTTTTTGGTAATAAATTTTAATAACTTTTAAAATAAAATCCTTTTAATACACCTCGAAAGAAATATAATATATAAAGTAAAAAAGTTTATTTTTTCTACTTATCTATACATATAATAATTTTTACAAAATTAAATTATGCTTGCAATTTAAACAAAAATTGTGTATAATGTATTTGTTAAGAATTATTTAATATGATATACTTATAAATTAATAACTATTTTTTTAATAATTTGCGGATATGACGGAACGGCAGACGCGCTGGATTTAGGTTCCAGTCCGAAAGGGTGCAGGTTCAAATCCTGTTATCCGCACCAGAAATTAATAAAAGTAAAAAATGTTTTATACAAAACATGTTTAATAAATTAAACTTTATTATTTTAAAAAGTTAAAAGTTTTTTATATTAAAAGCAAAACGATTTTATAAAAATTAGGAGGGATATGATTTCAGATTGATATTGGGGTAACGGTTTGCACGATGCAGATATTATTGAATGTAAAGAATTTGAATGCCTTTATGATTTTAAAAATCCTAATGCGTATCGAAATTATCTTGAATTGACTATTGATAGTAATCATGCATCATGGGACAACACTATAAAAAAATTATACTTTATAATTATAAAATCATTTCTGAATTAAAAACAGCTAAAGGTATTTGGTGGTTAGAAGATAACATAAGAGAAGAAAATGGCAAATACATTTTAACAATTAGAGGTCATAACAAAGAACAATTTATTGTCAAATTTTCTAATGCAGAAATAATAAGATAATTTTTTCTAATATTCAATTCATAAATTTTAAAAGGGATAAAAATAATGGATTCAATTTGTAATATGCATACTCATACTAGTTGTTCAGACGAGGAACTATCGCCAGTTCAATTTGTTAATTATGTAAATGATCTAGGGGTTAAATATATTTCAGTTACCGATCATGATAATGTCGATTTTTATTTAAACAAAGAAGCTTTGAATCTTTTAAATAAATACAAAATTCAATACATAACAGGTTGTGAATTTGTCTGTAGAGTAGGATTGCACCCGATAGAGATCTTAGGTTATGGAATAGATGTAAATAAAGCAAAAAAATATTTGGATAAACATGGTGTTCCAGAAGAAAAAATGAGACAAATGAGAGTAAAAGAATCAAAAAAAATTTTTAAAAAATTAGGTTATGACATTACTTTCAAAGATTTAAAAAGAGATCCTGT